>DATKYM010000017.1:0-19068 GCA_035528495.1 Nitrosopumilaceae archaeon | reverse complement strand
CTTAAGTTTTCAGGAAATTATATCTTTAAGATCAAGAACCAGGGGCGCCTGAAGTAGCTATAACATCATCTATCCTTAGAATCATACACGCTGCTTCTGTTGCAGATTTTATTATCTGCTCCTTCACTACAAGGGGTTCTATAACATCAATTACAAGCATATCTGCAATCTTTGTGTTTCTAGCATCAATTCCAGTCCATTTTCTTCCTTGACTCTGTTTTGCCCTAAGTTTTGCCATAGTATCAATTGGATCCATCCCTGCATTTTCTGCGATAGTGAGGGGAATAATTTCAAGTGCTTCGGCATATTTTTTAATTGCAAGTTGCTCTCTTCCTTCAAAGTTATCAGCCCATTCTTTAAGTTGAGAAGCTGCATAAGCTTCTGGAGCTCCTCCACCTGCAACAATTTGAGGTTTTTCAATTACATCTTTTACTACCATCAAAGAATCATGAATAGAACGATCTACTTCATCAATTACTCTTTGAGAACCACCTCTGATTAACATGGTAACTGATTGAGGATTTTTGCAACCTTCAACAAAAACCCATTTATCAGATTCAACTTTCTTTTGATGAACAAGACTAGCCGATCCTAGATCTTTTTCTGAAAGATCATCAAGATTTGCTGAAACTCGTCCTCCTGTAGCTTTTCCAAGTTTAGTCATATCACTTTCTTTTACACGTCGTACAGCTAAAATTCCATATTTTGATAGATAATGTTGTGCGATATCATCAATTCCTTTTTGACAGATTAAGACATTGCAACCAATATCATGAAGTTTGTCAACCATTCCTTTGAGCATTCTATTTTCTTCCTCTAAGAACATCTGCATTTGTGTAGGATCTGTAATTCTAATCTCAGCACTCATTTCAGTTTTTTCAATTTCAAGTGCGCTGTTAATTAGAGCAATTTTTGCATTATCGATTCTTGTGGGCATTCCACTATGAACAATTTCTTTATCCAAAACTATCCCTTTAACAATATGAGTATCTTGTATTGAACCACCGGTCTTCTTTTCTACTTTAATATTATCAAGATCAACTGAGTAAGTTTCACCTTTCTTTGTTACAACGCTTAGAATAGCATCTACAACTACTTTAGAAAGTATGTCACTGTCCTCTGAAATCAATTTGGATTGCATGCTAGTGGTTGCAATTTTCAAAAGAGATTCTTTATCATCAGATTTAATGGTTTTTGCCATCTCAGAGTAAATTTCTAAAGTTTTTTCGGCAGCTGCCTGAAAGCCGTCAATAATTACTGAAGCGTGAACATCTTTTTTAAGAAGATCTTCAGCTCTTGCCAAAAGAGTACCTCCAAAAACTACTGAAGATGTGGTTCCATCTCCAACTTCATTATCAACAGTTTTGGCAATTTCAACCATCATTTTTGCAGCTGGATGTTGAACATCAATCTCTTTTAAAATAGTTGCACCGTCATTTGTAATAGTAACATCTCCTAGGGAGTCAACTAACATTTTATCTAAACCTCTTGGTCCTAAACTACTTTTGACCAAAGATGCGACCAATTTTGCAGCAGCTATGTTATTCTGCTGAGCGTCTTTACCTTTTTGTTGTAAAGCGCTTTCTTTTAGAACTAAAACAGGTCCATTTGGTCCTTGTTGAATTGATGCCATTAAGATTCTACTATAATCCCCTAAATCCCCCTTTTTAACATAACTTAATTGATTGGATCAATGAATAATCTCTTCTTGACATCAACTATTCCCCTGGAAAGGATTCGTACAGATGGAAGAGCCAAGAATGGTAGAAATAGTGGAATTAGATGGGGTCTTGAAAATTTACATCCTGAATCAATTATTGTGTTATTGATTTGTTCAAAGTTCGATGAAACTTTTTCAAAAGAATCTGTAGAGATAATTCCAGCCATCTGTAAAGGTAGAGATGCTTCTATCCTTCCAGATTTTACCACTACTAGACCTCCTTGATTTTTTCGAAGTGTGTTTGCTGCTACTGCCATATCAGAATCATTTGAACCAATAACAATTAAATCATTTTCATGAAAACTCCAAGTTGAAGCAAAGGCACCTATATCTGCACCAAAATTTTCAAGAAACCCAACAACATGATCTTTTGTTCCATGGATTCTATCAAATGCTGCAACCTTCCACACATCCTTATCCGTTGAAGACATGACGTTTCCATTTGATGTATCTAATTCTGTTGAACCTAATTTGGTGATAATCTCCGTTTGCATGAATATAGTAGTTGCTTGGACCATCTTCTTTTTTGATTTAATTTCAAAATCTTTGTTAGAGAATTTTTCTAGTTTTACAGTATTTTTAATCCAAGAAGGAATAATCTTCTTGTTAATTGGAGAAACAATACTTCCGTTAGAAACAACTAATTTCCCACCCACAAAGACTTTAGATGGTTTTATAGATTTCAAATCATTAAAAATAATAATATCTGCTAATTTTCCAGGTGCAATTCCTCCCAAATCTTTGCCCATATTATAATAATCAAAACAATTCCTTGAAGCCATAGTTATAGCATCTATTGGTTCTAATCCAAGTTTTACTGACTCTTTAATACAATGATCAATATGGCCATATTTTGTAATATCTAATGGATGAAGTCCATCAGAACAAAACATCAAACGGTTTAGATAAATTCTATGAGATAATATCTTTGGAATAATTTCTTTTAGATCGCGCCTTATAGATCCTTCACGAATCATTATCCACATTCCTAAACGAAGTCGTTCTAAAACTTGATCATAGTTAGTTGGTTCATGACAAGATAAAATTCCAGATGAAACATAGGCATTCAATTTTTTTCCACTGGCCCCTGCAGTATGGCCATTTATTATACATCCATTATCAAGCATTGCCGATAATGATTGTATCGTTTTAGAATCTCTTAGGGTAACTTTTGTCCAAGAGAAAACCTCTCCCATTCCAAGAACATTCGGATGCTTGATTGCAGTTTTTTCTTGTGATAATGAAAGGGTCTTACTATTGCTGAACTTTCTATCTACAGGAAGACCACCTGGAACAACTTGAAAAATTCGGATTGGTAAATTTTCTCCTTGTTTTAGAAACTCTTGAAATCCTCTGTATCCTGCAACACTTACGATATCAATAGGATCAGAGAAAAGAGAAGTCACCCCACATAGAAGGGATTTTTTTGCAAGCTCTGATGGTAAAACAAATTGATCAATGTGAATATGAGGATCAGCAAAACCAGGACTAACATATTTTCCTTCTACATCTATTACGACAGTTTTTGAACCGATTGTATGGCTAGCGTCTGGACCTACATAGGCAATACGTTGTCCTACAATTGAGATCTGTGTTTTTGGAATAATTTCTCGAGTGTATACAGATATCAAAGAACAGTTTTTTAATACCAGATCGGCTTTTCTGTCACCCATTGCTACCGAATTTAATGAGATGATTGATTTAGCTAGGTGGCTAATCACATACTTTTTTGGACTTTGCGCCTATTATAGATTCAATGCTTAAATTACCGGGAAGTCGGTTTTTTTGATATGAACATTCCCAAGACGATGCGAAAGTATTGTCCAAAGTGTAAAGTGCATACCGAACAAAAAATATCAATTTACAAAGCTGGGAAAAGAAGAGGTTCAGCACGAGGTGAACGTAGGCACGCAGAGCGTAAGAAAGGGTACGGTGGACAAAAATTCCCCAAATTAGCCAAGCCTGCAAAGGTTACGAAGAAAGTTACTCCATTAATGACCTGTACCGTATGTAAAAAGAAATACAATAAAAAAGGCGTTAGAATTAAGAAATTTGAGTTGATTGCAGCATGAAAAAAGATCATATTGAAATTCCTAAACCTGCAAGTAAGTTCCAAAAAGTGGATTGTAGTGAGTGTGGAGAACAACAAGTTGTGTATTCTCATGCATCAACATCTGTCGCATGCAACTCTTGTGGTAATACCCTTGCAGAACCAACAGGTTCTAAAGCAAAAATTAATGGTAAAATTTCAGGCAGTGCTGAGTAAATTATAATCCTGTTTTGTATTTACATTAAATCCTATTCTTTTATCATCAATTATTACAAATTTCTCTTCTATGTTTTCAAGATTTGAAATGTTATTGGAATTAATCATGGAAATTCCGGTATAGCTACACATTTGATTTTCAAAATTAATACCATATTCTGAAGACATGCCTAATGATTCCAAAAAAAAATTTGTGACAAGAATTGTTGTCCAAATGTTAATTGGTCGGTAAAATTTGATAATTTTTTTTATTATTTCACTATCTAAAAGTGGTAAATCAGCTGAAGTGATAAAAACAGAATCATTTAATGATTTAAGAACAAGGTTAAGATCTTCAACATATCCAGTTCCAGGTGTATCAAAAATTTTATAATTATTTTTTTGTAACAACTGTTTAGTTTTTGGAGAATTTTGACTTGTTATGAAAATAATTTCAGAAAAGCAATTTGAATTATCTAATGCTTCGGCAACCTGTAAAACAATAGGTTTTTTGTATTTTAACAATAATTTTTCTCCAGATAATTTCATTCTACTCCCCTTACCCCCTGCCATGATAATTCCAATCATATTGAAACAAATGCCAAAAGAGAGGCAAGACGGGTTAATTCATTTGTAGATCCCAACACATCACCAGTAATTCCACCAAAACTTCGTGTTGCCATTGCAACTAAAAATAATGTTAAAGTTGTACCTATGGCAAAAATTATCAAGCCTGAAGTTCCCCCTAGAGCAATTAGTGGTATTAATGTAATAATTGAAGTGGCTGCAAGCTTTTTTCTATTTTTCATGAGTTCTACAAAGGGAGAATTTGAACCCAATGAGGCTGATTTCCCTATACTGGCCATCAAAACCATTGAGAATTTTGCAACTATTTCACTCAGAAAAATTGCTAAAAACAATTGAAATCCTGTGGAAAGCGATAAGGTAATAATTAGTCCAACGAGATACAAAACAATTGCAACAATTCCAGCTGAACCAGTTGCAAGATCTTTCATCGCTGCAAGCTTTTTCTCTCTAGTTCCTTTAGTCATCAAACCGTCTACAAAATCCGCTAAACCATCCGTATGGTGAATACCAGTAATCAAAGCAAGAGAAGCGACTACTAACAAGCTTACAATCAAAGGATCTAAAAAGAATGATAGACCAAATCCTATAGAACCAACAAGTAGTCCAATGGCAATTCCTACAATTGGAAATAGATACATGTATTTTGCTACGGTTTCAAGACTTGCATTATTGGTTGGAATAATAGTTAAAAACGAAAAGATGGAACTAATTTCTTTAAGCATAAATCCACCATCCTAAATAAGAGAGTAACAGAATAATTGGAACCACGATAATTCCACAAAAAATAATGGATGTAACTTTCATTAATGCAATAGCAGACTTTACATGTTCACTAGAAAATGAAACCTCGCCATCACCAAGAGAGTAATGATCAATTTTTTCAAATTTTGTCCCTAAAGCTCCTGCGATAGCTGCCATTGGATATCCTGCATTTGGACTTTGAGTTTTCCTCCCGTCTCGCATCATTATTTTGTAGGATTTTTTCCAATCGTTTCCAAGAATCATTGAACTTAAAATCATTACTAGACCTGTGAGTCTAGATGGAATGTAATTTAAAATTTTGTCACAATTTGCAGTAAACCATCCAATGTTTTTGAAAATGTTTGTCTTGTATGCTATCATAGAATCGGCGGTGTTAATTACACGATATACAAATGCACCTGGCAACCCAAATAATCCAAAGTAAAAAATCGGTCCAGTAATTCCATCAACTGTATTTTCACTAATGCTTTCAACTACGCCTGATAAAACATGATTTCGATCCAAATCTTTGGTGTTTCTCTTTACAATCATCGATAAATTATCTCGTGCAGATGTCATATTGTTATTTTCTAATGAGGATACTACTGCTAATGCATGTTTTTCCATTCCCTTTATGGCAATGGTGGTCTTTAGCAAAATTCCACCTATAATTATTGAAACTATTGCTGAAAGATAATCTATTGAAATTAAATTAATTCCTGCATCTAACAGAGATAGTAATGAAATAACAACGGTACTTAAAATTAGAATTAAAATAATTCCACCTAGTTTTTCCAAATTATCTGATGAGTTTTTTAGAGAAGGAACTAGTTTGGCAATTAAAAATCCAATCCACGCCGTAGGATGGAATTTATTTTTTGGATCACCTAAAGTAAAATCAATTGCAAGTGCAAAGAATATTACCATTATTGATTCAATAATCATTTTATTATCCTCTCAATTTCTTTCATATTCAAATTTGAATATACCAATTTACTTAGTTTATCAATCTCTTGATCTATTTTATCAAGATTTTTTTTGCTCCAAGCCATATTTTTTGCTTTTACATTCAATGAATCTTCTTCTGGGAGATCAAAATCAGACATTGGTATTACCCCCAAAATGGATCTTTTGGTTTTTTCTTTAATTTTTCTAAATCCTGGGGTTAAGATTTTAGTATCACCTCTGAATTTATTTATAACAAATCCTTTGACTAGTTTTTGATGTTTTTTATCTAAAAGAGCCAAGGTTCCCACAATGCTTGCAAATGATCCCCCTCTATCAATGTCAGTGATAAGTAAAACAGGTGAATTTGCCTTTTCAGCCATCTTCATATTTGCAATATCAAATTTATCTAAATTAATTTCTGCTGGAGAACCAGCTCCTTCTAAAATTATAAGATCATATTTTGTTTGAAGATTTTGAAGCGATTTTACAGCAATTTTTAATCCTTGAGTTCTAACAAATTTTTGATAATACTCTGTGGCATGCATTTTTTTGAATTTTTTTCCATGTAGATATACATGGCTGTAGTAATCCCCCAGTGGTTTGAGCATGATTGGATTAAGATCAGGTGTAATTTCACACCTAGCACCTAATGCTTGAATTGCCTGAGCACGAGATATCTCAAATCCCTTACCCTTGTAAGCAAAATTGGACATATTTTGTGATTTGAATGGTGCTACTGAAATTCCCTTATTGGAAAATATTCTGCACAAAGCTGTAACTAGAGTAGATTTACCTGCCCCCGATGATGTTCCTTGAATCATTAAGGATTTCATAGGTTCTCCAATGCCATTACAAGTTTTTGATTTTCTTTTCTTGTTTTTACAGCAACTCTAATGTAATTGTGGTTTAATCCTCGAAAATTACTGCAATCACGTATCAGAATTTTCTTGTTTAGTAATTTTTGCTGCAATTGTGATGAGTTTAATTTTGTTTTTATCAAAATAAAATTTGTGACAGAATCAAAACAATCAAAATTTTCTAATTTTGAAATATTATTTTTTAGATAAATTAATTCAGAGTGAATTACTTTTTTTGTCTTATCTAAATAATTGGGAGTAGAAATAGCTGCAGATGCTGCATGTTGAGCTAATCCAGAAACGTTCCAAGGAATCTTAATTTGATTTAAAATAGAAATTAGTTTTTTTGTTCCAATTCCATACCCTATACGAATTCCTGCTAATCCAAATGACTTTGTAAGTGATCGTAAAACAAAAAGATTATTAAATTTTTTTACTAATGTAATAATTGATTCATTATAATCTGGGACTAGCTCTATGAAACATTCATCAACAAAGACTAGAGTGTTTTTTTTATTTGCAGCTAGAATTATTTTTCTTAGAAATTTTTTGGAAAGTAAATGACCGGTTGGATTATTTGGATTGCAAATAAATATACATCCATTATGTGGAAGTTTCAAAATAAAATTGTCAATATCTTTTTTTAGATCCATTGTTTTATAAAATTCCACATTTGCTCCAGCTAGTTTTGACGCTGCTTCATATTCACCAAAAGTTGGAACAGGTATCAAGACGGGTCTTTTCTTTGTCAGAAAAGCTTTGCAAAAATTATAAATAATTTCTGTTGCGCCATTTCCCACAACAATTTGAGATGATGGAATTTTGGTGTAATCTTGGAGATCTTTTCTAAGGTTAAAAGAATCAGAATCAGGATAGATCTTTATGGTATTCAATTGATTTTTGATAGTTTTAAGTACTTTAGGACTTGGTCCAAGTGGATTGACGTTTGAACTAAAATCCAACATGTCAGGTTGTGGATTGGGTATTGAATAAAGTCCGCCATGAGGTACTGGTTTGTGTGAAGATATAGCTAAATCGAGTTTCACGCTTGAGAATAGTGTTTCCTAATATAGTATGTTTTGGTTAAATCCAGAAAACGATTATTAATTGAATAACAAGATCTTGTTCATGGGTAAAAAACGTGTGGCAATAATTGGTGTTACTGGTTCAGTAGGCCAAGAATTTGTTCTATCATTAGAAAATCACCCATGGTTTGAAGTCACACAAATTGCTGCATCTGAACGCTCCGCTGGTAAAAAATATCTAGATGCAATAAGGGACTCAAGTGGAATTATTGCTTGGGATGTAGCTGGAGAGATTCCTGAATATATTAAAGACATGTCTGTTAGAAGAGTTGATGAAATAGATACATCACAACTAGATCTAGTATTTTCTGCAGTTGAATCAGAAGCTGCACGAGATATTGAAACTAGAATGGCAGCCGAACTTCCAGTCATATCTACTAGTTCTGCTTATCGTTATGAAGATGATGTTCCAATTCTTATTCCGGGAGTAAATGACGAACAATCAGAATTACTTGACATCCAGAAAAAAAATAGAAATTGGAAGGGATGGGTGGCACCATTACCAAATTGTACTACAACTGGCCTAGCAATTACTTTAAAACCATTACTTGAGAAATATGGAGCAAAAAAAGTTATGATGACTTCGATGCAAGCTATTTCAGGTGGAGGAAAATCAGGAGTATCTGCTATGGGAATTACAGATAACATTTTGCCATACATTCCAAAAGAAGAAGGAAAGGTAAAAATTGAAACAAGAAAAATCTTAGGAAAGCTAGAAAATGGAAAAATTAAAGATGCAGATATTAGAATTAGTTGTACTTGTACCCGTGTTCCAGTAATTGATGGGCATACAGAATCTGTTTTTGTGGAGACCGAAAAAGAAGTTGATCCTAAAGCTGCAAAAGAAACTTACAATGAATACAACAAATCAATTTCAATTGCGGGTTTACCTTCAGCACCTAAAGATTACTATGCTTTCCATGAAGATCCTACAAGGCCACAACCAAGAATGGAAAGAGAGGTAGGAGGAGGTATGACTACAACAATTGGTAGAGTTGAGAAAGAAGAATTATTTGAACACGGTCTAAAGTATATGTTATTCTCTCACAATAAAAAAATGGGATCAGCAAAGGGTGCAGTTTTGGTAGCAGAGATGCTTTACAAAAAAGGTAAAATTTAAATATTTTTTATATTTTTTTCAATAATAACTTTATAAGATATCAAAATCTTTATCGGATTAGGTGTTTTAAACGGCAAAAGTTGATGACCTGGATTTGCAGATTTTATCAGAATTAGCAAATGACGCATCAATTTCTATTCCTCGATTATCAAAAAAAATCGATGTCAATTCTTCAGTTGTATATTCAAGAATCAAGCGTCTGGTAAAGCGAAAATTAATTGAGCGTTTTACAATAGTCGTAAACGATGCTGAACTTGGATACAATGTAAAGGCCTTAACCGGAGTAAATATGGATTCAAAAAAACGCGATCACATAATAAAAGAATTGTTCAAGATTGAAGGAGTAAGAGAGGTTGCTGAAGTTACAGGAAGATTTGATATTTTAATTACAATGTATGCAAAATCGTTGGATCAAATGCACAAGATGGTATCAGAAAGTATAGGAAGAATAGACGGGATTCAATCATCAGAATCATTTATTGAAATGAAATCAAGGCAAAAGGCAATGCCATATATGACATCAGAGGATAAGAAGTAGCATTGCAGAAACAAAAATCTGAATCACGTATTGCTGTATACTATGAATTAACAAAACCCAAGATATGGTATTTGTTAGTGTTTACTGCGTTTGGTGCAATCTTGACTGCCTCAAATATTTACAATATCGAAGTCTCACCTTTAACATGGGCTTTGGCATTATTTTCAGTTGCAGCTGGGTCAGCTGCAGCCAATACTTTGACTAACTACCACGATAGAGATATTGATGCAATAATGGAGAGAACAAAAGCTAGACCATTGCCCTCAAAACGGATCTTTCCTGCCGAAAAGGCAAGGAATTTTGGATTAGTTTTAGCAGGAATATCACTTGTTCTTGCATTTGCAATTTCATATACCACTACATTAGAGCAAGGACTTTGGGCTACTGGGTTTATTGCATTTGGTTTAGTAAACAATGTTCTGGTTTACTCGTATATTTTAAAACGAAATTCTAGAACCAATATTATTTTGGGAGGATTATGTGGAGGTGCTCCACCAATGATTGGATGGGTAGCTGTCACAATGTCAGATTTATGGACCATGGGTCTTGCAATGGCAGGATTGGTGTTTATTTGGATTCCAATGCATATTTGGGCGTTAACTTTGCATTTTAAAGAAGACTACAATAAAGTAAATGTCCCAATGTTAACTGCAGTCCAATCAGAAAAAACATCATCAAGAGTAATTGCAGTATCTACTTTTGTTATGGTTTTATTTTCAATAACACCCTTTTTCATGTTGACAGAAAATAATGAATCGATGGTGGGTCCTGTATATTTATGGACTGCAATTGCTTCAGGTGCAGTAATGGTTGCTTTATCGTCTTGGGTAATTGCAAAACCCATGGAAAAAGCAGCCTGGACATTGTTCAAGTTTTCTAGCCCCTACTTGGCAGTATTGTTTATTGGTCTAATGGTAGATTCTGCTCTATAAGATACGGTTATTTTCATCAAGGCTGTTTAGTCTTTTAGTTATTGCAGAGTGCTTTTTTACTAATAACTCTAGGTCATTTTGTGTATCAGAAGAATTCCATTTTGTATTAATTAGAAAGATCAACTTTTCAATAATACTCCATTGCAAGTTATTTTGCTCATCAATTAATTCAAGGAATTTTTTTCCTTTGTCATCTTCTTCCATAATTTTTCTGAAAACCAAACATTCATAAAAATTTAGCATGGTGGGTAATTATATAATTTCAAAATTTTATAAGTAAAAGCACATTAAAGGCATTATTGCAGTGCAGTATTTCTGAATGTAAAATAAAAGCAGTTCAAATCGTAAGTATTGGGGTTAAAGAGAAGCGAAACCTTTGCAAACATCACTATAATTTATTTAAAAATAAAGATAAAGTGCATGCTCCAAGTTTTAGTACGGCCTCTAAAATGTAGAAATATTGAATTTTGAGATGTGGTAATTATTGAAAGATTTAACTTCTACTATTTTTATTCTAATTTATGGTAGCCAAGAAAAAAACAGATCTCAAAAAGAAATCGGTTAAAAAAGCTCCTTCAAAGTCAAAAAAGCCTTCAAGTGCTTCCTCAAAACATACAGAATTTGATAAAGCTTTCAAAGAATATAATTCATCTTTGGGTATGTGGAAAGAGTCACTTGCACAATGGCAAAAAGCTACAAATGATACATTGATGACTTATCATGACGCCTGTCAGAGAGCATTAGAATCAGATTCTGAATTATTGAAAAAAGTTACCGACAGTTGGGAACATACTTGGAATGATCTTGGACCTGAATACATTAAACAGCAAAATAAGCTAATTGAGAATATTTTCAAAGAAACCAATATTGATACTATAAAAAAATTCAATACTCAATGGGAAAAATTTTTGACTACTTCTGGAGATGATTCAATAAAGGCATACCAAGAGGCATTAAAACAATTTAATGAGACTTGGAAATCAGCTCAAGTATAATTTTTAAATTCTATCAATCTTAGGATTATTTCTTATGTGTGTAATTTCTATTTAGATTCTAATTCTGCAATTTGTTTTTCTAATTGTTCTAGTCTAGCTACTTGTTCAGGTGTAGCTTGCTCAGGTGTAGCTTCTTCTGGTTCTGAAACTGGTTCAGGTATAAGATCTAGTTCTTGAGGAAGCTCTTCAGTAGTGTCCTTAGGAAGAGATCCTCGTGAATTTTGTAATAGTTCTGGTTTCTCTTTTTTGGGTTTAGATTCTAATTCTGCAATTTGTTTTTCTAATTGTTCTAGTCTAGCTACTTGTTCAGGTGTAGCTTCTTCTGGTTCAGGCATTGCAGGAGAAGATATTTCGGTAATATCCCCAAGATAATCCTGATTCACTTTATTTTTATCAATTCGAAGATAAGGTTGACCGTCGATCCTAAAAAAATTAATCTTATTACCTTTCTTCCAATTTGACATTTGATTGTAAATGGTAAGGTAAGAAAATCCCTTTGCAATATCAGAGGAGATTTTTATTCGATCAACAGTATTTGCGTTACTTATTCCATTTTCATTATCTTCATGTCTTTTTGCCCTTGAGATTAAATGATTTTTATCATATCTAACTTCAGAAATTAAATAATCTGCCCATTTTTTCAATATAAAAAAGAATAATCGATTTCTAGTAAATAAGCAATGATATTGTAAATTTGAGATAACTATTTCTGTTTAAATGAAGAAATTTATAAAAATAAATTTCCAGAATTTTCCAAGAGATCAAATTTTATTGTAAGGGATTTTGAAAAATTATTTGGTTTTTGTATGTTTTCCTTCTTTTTCTTCAAATTCAATTTGACAAAATTGATGAAACACTGAAGATCTATTTTCTTTGGCATCGGATTTTATTTTTTCCATATCTGAGTTTAGCATCCCTTGAGCAGCCAAAAAGGCTTCATCCTGTAGTCCCAATTTTTCAAATTCCCTTGATTTGGCAATCCCTAAATCTTTTAACGAGGGGTCGATTTTTTGTGCCATATCATAATATTCAATTGATTTATGGGTGTCGCCTAAAAAACTCAAAGATATAGCCTTATTCATTAATGCTGTGAGATTTTTATCATCAATTTTCAAGGCTTTGTCATAATATTCTATTCCGTCTTTGAATCTACTTAATTCGTTTAAAGCTAATCCGCTGGTGTTTAAAGCCCATACATCAGCTTTATTTTTAGCAAGGATTGATTCACAGCATTTGAGCACTTCTTCATAATGTTTTAGATTTTCAAGAGAATGGATCTTTATAGTTAGCGAATAAACGTCAAAATTATTTTCCTTTAGAACCTTATCACAATGAGCAATAGCTTCGGAAAATCTCCCCAAATTTAATAGAGACAATGCAGAATTTTGTAAGGCCATCAAATCGTTTGGGTTTTTTTCTAGCATTTTTGTGCAGTAATTTAGCATATCATCAAATTTTCCAGATTCGAACATTCTTGTAATAATTACACTTGGATCAAGTAGGTTTACCAATTGATAGTTAGTTGGTCATCCTTATCTTTATTCTATTCCTTTTTTTGAAGAATTATCTAAACAAAATCAAATAACTCTAAAAAAATTTCAAAATAAATTATTTTTTAGTTTTTTATATTTTTAAGAATCGCTTCTGCTTGTTTAAAGTGAACCTCATCAATCATTTTTCCATCAATAGTTGTTGCACCTTTGCCTTTTTTTATGGATTTCAAATAGATATTGCAAACTTTTTCTGCCCATTGAATTTCTAATTTTGATGGATAGAAATTTTTGTGTGTAATTTTGATCTGGTCAGGATGAATTAGACTCTTTCCAGAATATCCTAAACTTTTTCCTGCTTTACAATCTTTTTCAAGTCCTTTGATATCTTTAAGATCTTGCCAAATAGCATCAATTGATGCAATTCCTGCAGCCTTTGCATCGACTGGAATTTTTGCTCTTGAATACTTTGCACCCTCTGGATCCTTTGTGTATTCAATTCCCAAGTCATTTAACAAATCAAAAACCCCAAAAACAACGGCTACAACTCGTTTTGAATAAGAAGCGATTTGATAAGAATTAACCACGCCTTCAGCTGATTCAATCGATGGGATAATTTGAATCGGTTTTAGTTTACGTCCCTTTTCTAGTATCCCTAAAGTTTTTTCTATTTTTTTTAATTCTTTGACATTGTTTACCTTTGGAATTACTATTCCATCAATTCCTTTTTGAATGATTTCTTTGAGATCATCTGGAATTTTTCCAGATAATGGAGAATTCGTTCTAACAAATACAGATGAGATGTATTGAGAGCGGGATTTTAGAGCAGTTTTAATTAAATTCCTTGCTTGTTTTTTTTCTTTATCAGGAACGGAATCCTCCAAATCAAAACAGATGATATCGGCCTCTATGCTCTTGGCTTTTTCTAAAAACCTAGTATTGTTTCCAGGAACAAAAATTAGACTCCTGAAAAGCTGTGTCATTAAAGAACTATGCACCCTCTGGCTTCAATAAGATTTTGCCAAAGAGACCTTTTCCAGATAACATCTTGTTATGAGCTTCTGCTGCTTGTTCAAAGGAGTACACTGAATCAATTGCTGCTTTGATCTTTCCTTGTCCCATCCAATAGAGTGCTTGGTCTAGTTCTGCTTTTGTTCCTTGAGTTGAACCTAAGATGTTGGTTCCTTTAAAGAAGACATGTCTTAGATCAATTTTTGCATCATATCCAGTTGTTGCACCACACGATACCAATGTTGCACCATACTTTAGTAATGTTAGTTGTTTGTTAAAGTGAGTTTCACCAATATGATCAAATGAAACATCAATTCCTGGAGCTTCACCTTTTTTCTTGGCCAGTTCTTTTGTTATTCCCCTTACTTCTTTATGCCAATCCTCTTTTCTGTGATCTACTGCAAAGTCTGCACCAAGTTCAAGGCACTTGTCTAATTTGTCTGGACTTGCAGTTGCAATTACATCACAATTGTATAATTTTGCTATTTGAATTCCAAAGCTTCCAACTCCAGAACCGCCACCCATAATCAATACTGTTTGACCAGGAATTATCTTTGCTCTACCTACTAGCATATGCCATGATGTTAATAGTGTCATTGAGGCTGCCGCTGCTTCATCATAGGATACATTTTCTGGAATCTTTGAAATGTTTACTTCAGGTAAATGAGTAACTTCTTGAAAAGCACCCCAAGTTGGTCCTGTTTGGAATCCCCAGATTATTCTTTGAGTACAATCAAATTCTCTTCCATCAGTACATGCTTTACAAACCCTGCATGACATGTTTGAATGAGAAACTACTCTATCTCCAACTTTAATATTTTTAACATCTTCTCCAACTGCAATTACATCACCTGAAGCATCTGATCCGGAAACATGTGGTAATGGCACAGGAACTGGTTGACCTCTCATTCCCCAAATATCATTATAGTTTAGAGCAGCAGCTTTTACTTTAAAGACTACTTCATCTGCTTTTGGTTTTGGATCATCAATATCCTGGACTTTGAGGATTTTTGCATAATTATCATCTGGTGCATATTCAGTGTAAACTACAGCTTTCATGAGTACTTTGATTTTATACCCATAATTATATTTTTTCTAGAATTATCTTCGGTTTATCTTAAAATCTCGTTTTGGTTGCTGAATTGATAATAAAATTTGTTTAAATTGATCGTCAGTAAGAGGAGATTTCAATTGTCCTTGCGATGCCATTCCAACAAGATATTGCTCTATGTGATTTGATAATTCAGGCTTTACCATCTTGATATTGTTTAATCGCATTCTTGCCTCTGGCGATAAAATTTGTTTTAAGATATTCTCTTTTTGTGCGTTATACTCTTCTTCATTTACTGGTCTTTCTTGAGATTCATCAGAGTCGGGAAAACTCATTTTAATTCTAGGAATAAATTTTTAATTTGGGATTTTCAGTAATAAGCTCTTTTAGAATTTCCGTAGATAGTCTGTCAAGTTTTTGCATTCCTTGCTTGGAAATTACACGTCCTTTCTTTTCAATTTTTTCAACATAACCTAATTTTTCTAAACCTTGAATTGCATTTCGAATTATTGCACCACTGGCATCTTTGTGATGTGCCATGCCGTATCCTGATGGTTTTCCACCACCGTATAGGTTTCTTAATTCATTGGTTCCAACTGGACCTTTAAGGTAAATTTTTCTCATAATTGATGCACATCTAGTATGCCACCAATCTCTATTTTGAGGAGGTTTGTCTGCATGAGCACCAGTCTTTACAAATGAAGCCCAAGCGGGTGCGGGAATATCTTCATTTTTTAAAACATCGGCTAGTCTGCTTATCAATACATCAGCCGGGACGTCATGCACTTTTGCCATAAAGTAAAAAATTCTGGAATCGTCTTATAAATCATTGAGACTTTTAGATAAATTTCTTTAACGTACTTAAGCGTAAATTCAAATGATCGGGAATTTATTTTTCTTCAGGTTCTTTTGCCTTGTCCCTAACACTTTTCATTACACAAAACTTGCGTAAAATGTTCATTATTCCCACAAGATCTCTATGTATTGAGTGAACTTAATTCTATTGGAAACCAAAGAATTTAGAAACAAGATAAAGTATATCCACCATCACCATATTCATTTGAATATGGCAGAAATTGAGATTCTTGCAGTTATTGGGAGTCTGGCGACAGCTGTTGCCACAATAGTTTTAGTTTTGCTATTATGGAGAGCCATAAAACAGATGGAGGCTACGGTAAAACTAAGTAAAATTCAAACTGAATTTAGATTCCGACCTTGGATTGGTCCGGGGAATAACATAAAATTGATTGGAGAGACAGATGGTAAAACTCAGTTTGAGGTGGCATTAAAAAATTATGGGGAACTTCCAGCGACATATCTGAACGCCTCATTTAGGGTTGATACTGAAATGATGAGAAAAGATACGCTAAATTTTGAAAAGATGGATAAATTCAATTTAGGCCCCATGCTTCCAAATATGGAAAAACGTTACTGGTTTTTTATCGATTCAGAATTAATTCAAAAAGCCAAAGAAGGACAAACCAAAATTTTCATTGCATTATTTTTTCAATACCCAATCACAGAAGGAACAAGTGAATATGGTATGATTAGTGAATATATTCCAAAGATGAATGGATTTGCCCATAAAGACATGTGGGTCTCTGGGGAAAATACCGTTTAGAAAAAATTGCAGACTTGTAGAATCGTTGTTGTTTCTTAGAAATATTCAAGTGTAAATTCCACTGATTGGAGTTTTGGAAAAACAAAATTAGAATCTAAGTAATTGTTCCACCTAATTTAATCAATACACCACTTCCGGATTCAACAGTTAGATTAAACTGGGAAAAATCAATATCAAGCGTCACATCAGATGGAATTGTAAGCACAGAACTATTTTGCACCAAAACACTCCTAGAGACAAAATCACTAGAATACAATGTACATGAAGTAGTGATTGTCAAATCAATGTCATTTGGAACAATACAAGCATCTAGGGGAAATATTCGATAAATCTTACCAGTGTTTATTGAGGATACATACAAAAATCCATCAGGGCCCATTTCAAGATCTGTAATACAACCAAATCCACTACCAAATTCAATTTCTGTAGCATTATCTGTCATGTTTAAAACTAAATCAGACAAAGCGGGACTAGTAAAAACAAATGAATCACGGGGTGGATTGAGCGTAAATTTGTAAAGATTTCCGTTATTGCAATCTCCCACCAAAACACTATCTAAATAATTTGCAAATGAAATAGCGTCAGGAAATAATATTGAAGTAGGAGCAACTGGGTCCTCCCAGCTAAATTCGGGTTGGCTGTAAACAAAACTTTCAAAGCCTGGAAGAGAATCAATTTGCACTTGAGTTGCAGGTCCCATTATAGTCTCCCAACCACTGTTGAAATTAGGAGAAACTAGATTAATCTCATCAAACACATTGGGACCATTCTCAGTATCCCACATGTTTCCAGTGATAGGATCAATTGTTAGGCCAAAGCTATTTCTTATTCCCATTGCTCGGATTGATCCTGCAGGATCAATTGGTAAGATTATACTTGTATCATCTGGATCACCGGTTGGAAAATTCTGCAAAACTCCATTTCTGTTAAGGTCACCTATGATGGCAAAAACATTATCACTAAGATCCTTTGCCAAAACTCCACCATTATGATTTGGATCTGGAGTAGCTGGAAATTCTTTAACTAAAACTGGATTAATTAAATTGGTTCCATTCCAAAAATATTTGTAAATTCGGTTTCCAAGTGGATCTCCTCCATCTATCAAGGATTCAGTAAAAAACAAGTAAACATTATTCCCAACACTTTCAATTCCCAATAATCCTCTCTCTGAATTATTACTAACAGAAACATCAAGTACTGGAGTATTTTGTAAAACGCCATCCTGAATAAGGCGAACTTTACCGTCATTTTTTTGCAAAACTAGAATATCAGAACCAACAAATGAAATTGAAGTTGGTGATGAAAGTCCTGTGGTGAATTCCTCGACTATTAGTTCTGGATCTTGTACAGTCATAGCAAATACATTATGAGTTGAAATTACTAGAATGATTAAAACCAATATCCCTTTTATCATAATTAATTAGGATCACCTGAAGTTAGTATAAAATTTGCACTACTCTAGGGAGTTAATTGATAAATTTAGTAAGATTTTTTGAAATTAACTTTTTGATTTGAGAGAGTTGATATCTTAAGGACAAGTATCGAATACACTATCCCAAAAACCAAAATTGTCATTAACGAAAATACTGATATTTTTTTTACTAATTTACTGTCAAGTTTCCCTGATTGCAACATTATTTGAAAGTTTAAACTTTATTTTAAGATTGGCTGTTAACTCGTCTAAAATTTTTATTTTTGAGTTATTATTTTTCGATAAACATGTCCACAAAAATTACATGAAATTCTAATCGACTTTACTGATGATCGACCCATTCTAATTTTGGAGTTTATTCCCGGTGCGATGAAAGATTTACATTTTTTGCAAAATACAATTCGAAGGTGATACGGCATTCTAATGTTGTGTTTTGTTCCAATTCGTCTTGCTATCTGTCCATATTTTTCAGACAAGTCAGGATTAGTTCTTGCGTTGGCCATTGCATTATCAATTAGAATCTCCATCCGCTCAAGGGCAATTTTTCTAATTTTTGGATTCACGTTTTCAATTCATCTGTCACCTAAAAATTGGTTCGTATTTGAAAAAATGCAGTCAGCGGGATTCGAACCCGCGTCACAGGGTTGGAAACCCCGAATACTAACCAGGCTATACTATGACTGCACAAAGAAGA
>DATKYM010000016.1:0-72865 GCA_035528495.1 Nitrosopumilaceae archaeon | reverse complement strand
AACTCCAAATTCATTTCAATTCACTGCTAAATTTCCTTCACTTATCACACATGAAAATAAATTAAAAAATGTAAAACAACATGTCTTTAAATTTTTATCATCACTTGTTCCAATGCATGACAAAGTTCTTGCTCTAGTTTTACAGTTACCGCCATCATTATCATTCCAAGAAGCAAAACCTAGATTAAATGAATTATTTTCATATTTGCCTCCAGATTTTAAATATCCAATTGAAGGGCGCCATGAATCGTGGTTTACAGATGATGCATTTGACTATTTATCAGATAATAATCATTGTTTAGTATGGAATGAAGTGCAAGGAGTAAAAAATCCGGCTAAAATAACCTCAGACTATGTATACATTAGATTAATTGGCGATAGAAGTATTCCTGAATCAGAATTTGGCAAAATTAACATCGATAGGACTCAATTAATCCAAAACTGGGCAGACAAGATAAAAAAACTAAAAGTAGAATCTGCAATTATAATGGCAAATAATCACTTTGAAGGATTTGGCCCTTTCACAGCAAACACTTTGAGGATGCAATTAGGATTGCCCGAACTAATATGGGATGAAAAAAAACAACAAAAACTAGAATTCTAATTCTCAAATGGTTCCAATATAGATTTGCAGCATTCATCAAGTAGTCGCGAGTATTTTTTTGCATCGTAATTTTTGGCAAATTCAATTGGAATTGCACGGTGTGAAATTTTTCTGGAGTAATCATTAATCACATAACGAATCTTTTGTCCAGGATTAATGTTACGACCTTCTAATTCTAGCTGACGTACAGCATCAGCCTGAATTGTGTTGCTTTTGTATTGCCCTGTTCCGCGTGTTACCCTGTTTGTAAATGCAAGATCTTTTACGGATAACTCACGGCTAAAAAGACGCTCTTTATACTGATTTTGAATGGATTTGGCCTCAGAAATTCGTTCTTTAATTTCTGATAGAGTACTACATTTCGCAAATAAATTTAAAATCTCATATTGGCATTCTTTGAAAAATTGTGGCGTGTCACGTCGTCTTGTTTCAATACCGCGAAGTTTTAACTTGCCATCTTTGTTTACACCAAAGTATCTGTTTGCAACAGGTAGATTTACATTATTTTTTGAAGGTAAGAATGCAATCCAGTTATACACATCAAGAGATAAATCAAATCCAGTTTTTTTTGCAATTATATCTCGTAGTATTTCATAATCATGAACAGTAGAATTTTTCTTGTACATCCATAGTGAATCAACTATACCATGTAATACTACAAACCCATGTTCTTCTGTAATTTTAATTGCTTGTAGTAATAGTTTTCTTGCAAATGCGCATACTGCCATGTGAGCATCAATTCGTCCAAATTTTGCATTGTTAAATCCTAAATATCCAAATGATGTGACTAGAATCCATTTTAGTGCAGTTTTTCGTTGTTCATAAATTTCTAATTTTTGTTTATTTTTTGTAGACTTTATTAATGCAGTGTATTTTTTCCTTTTTTCTAGCAATACATGTAAAGACTGAGGAATAATTCCTTGTCTATTACAAATATGATATCCAAGTTCGGGTACGACATCAATAGAGTCTGGACAACATTTACAGTTTATTGTCTCAGCCGATATATTTTTTTGAAGCATTATATTTCCAAATAAAGATGCAAAATCTACCTCCCCAACATTTTCATGTACACCTATTCGTGGTTCCAAGATAAGACCACCACGATCTCCTACCAGTAAATCCATTCGTGTTTTAAAAATCTCAGATACTATGGGCTTCCAAGGAATCAAAAGATTTCTTTTTGTGGCATTATAGAACTGAACTGAGCTCATACATTTTCCAATGGATGCACGCGCTGCAGTCTGAATCGGTAGCCGGCATGTTCGTGAAATCTCAAAGATTGCCTGAAGGGATTGTTCTGTTTCCCATAGGAATACATTTGAGCGATCAATGTGAATTCTACCTAATAATTGTGCAGATATAGGCTTGAAATGAATCTGTCCATAGGAATAGTATGACGTACCAGTTCTTTTTGACATTGTAATAGGATGATTTTCTTCTCGACCTAGCACCATCTTTTCTGAAATATTATTTTCCTCTGCTCTAAATGCAAGATATGGAAAATCCCAAGAGTCGCCATTTTTTGTTATGATAAAATCAGGATCAATGTCTTTTATCATTTGAATGCAATCAAGGATTATTTGTTCTTCAGAATCTGACTCCAAGATAACGTCATTGATTTGAATAGATTTTATTTTATCTGTAAACTGGGGGATTTTTTTAATGGCTGCTGCATTTATTTTTAGATTTATTTTTGTAAATGATGGTAATTTGTAATCAGTTTCTAGAATATTAGATTGAGAAATCCATGTGTCATTTATTTTGTATTTTCCAAGTGGAAACAAATCATTCTCATACATAAAACTCTGAGCAGGGGGAACATCAACATTATAAAGTCTATACACGCCAAATCTATCAAGTTCCTCTATCGTTTTTCCTAATAGTATAAGATTAGAGAAATTATTTACAGTAAATTTTAGGACTTTGGATTCTTTCAAGTCACATACTTTTTCTAATTTGCTTACCCAAGCATATTTTTTAATTAAAGAAAGTATCTTTTGGTTTTTTGGCAACAAGTTTAGCTTGTATCTAGTATCAGATGCAACATAAAGAGATGGTGTCCACGGTATTTCTAATCTATGTGCTTTTTCATTTTTAATCCATAAAACTATTTTATCGTTTAATGGATATATATCAAAAAGATATCCACAAATCATTTTTTATTTAACAAAAACTGTATCATTTGATGTTGTATCAAAATCAAAGACATTAGTAGTGAAGATGTCGTGTATTGTGGTCCTTTAGAATTAATTGCCTTAATGTGCTGATAACATTGTCGGATCATTTTATCAAAAAGTTTTCTATCCTCGGCACGAAGACTATCTCCAAATGCCCTCCATGATTCAATTTCCTTTGAGAGCAAATCATCATCTGGAAATAAGCTCAATCAGGCTCACCTAGGCTCAAAATCTGCTTGAAATGATGAAAAATTACTGCCAGGAATATGGATTCTAGTCTAACTGGCCTGCAGGCCATCATGCATGCTGAAATGTATTGTCTAGATGTTACAAATACATCATCAAAAATTTTTTTATTTTTTCTATCAAGTACTGTACGAAATACTTTCCATTTTTTTTCTTCTTGATATAACGCAATACGAAATGACGGAACAGTTCTACCCAAAAAAATCACCTAATGTTGTGGTATAATTGTAAGGGCGTTGTCATCAATCAATATTGATTGAGTTTTTCCCAAATCATCAATATGGATAGATAATGTATTGTGATTTTGTTTTATGATGATGGTTTTTGAAAAAAGTTGTAATAACATGCCATCAAATGCAGTGGGCGATCCAAGGGAAATAACTACCAGACAATTATTTATTGCCTTTAGAGATTGTACAACTGTTTTTAGTATTCGTTGCATTTCATTGGTGTTCAAGTAAGGATCATTTGTAAAATAATGAAGTAAATGAGTAATGATTATGATTTTTGCACCATATTGTTTTATTACATTATTTAATTCATTTACAATCAAGTTTGCAAGTTGATAAACAGTGAATGCTCTACATGAAATTATTCCAGATAAAATTTTTTTTGCATCTAATCCATATTGTTGCGCAAAATCAACACACTGATACAAATCAGAAGAATTAGCACCATCAATCAACAACACATTAGAATCAAGACCGCCATATCTACAAGGAAGTTGTGCTCGAACACATAATCGCTCTACTAATTTTTGAGTGTGAATTCCTGTAAGACATATTTTTTGATCAGGAGTAAGAAAATTCAGAGCAGAATCAATCTTATCTATATCAAATGTAATCTTTGGTAATTGTGATGCTTTTTGAAATAAAATTTTAGGGGAGTGAACAATGCGTGATATTTTTTGTCGTTGTAGTGATTCACTCAAGAGTGTGTCACAAAAGGGGCATGGCTCCACACTGCAAGTCTTGTCAATATCAGAATCTAATTCCTTGAGGGAGCAGTTGCAGTGCCCACAATAATACGGATGCAATGACTCATTCACCTTGTTTTGTGCGTAAATTGGGCTTAATAGAGCAGGTAATAGCAGAATACCCCAATGCTAAAGAATGCTAAAGATCTCATTTAAGAATTGTAAAAAAAGGAATTCCAACTGTTGAAGGTGCTGGAATGTATCGGATAAAGTTTAGGGGGAATAGAGAATAATTTATCTCTTTTTGGAAAGGATTTTGAAAAATAAATATTACCTAAAAAGAATTTAATTCATGGCTCATACCAAGGAATGTGCATATCGGAACTCCCATGATATGCCACATGTAAATTGCTTCTGTAGATGCCACAAGATTTTGATGGCAGACTCTTTGAATCTTGAATCCAAGACATTTTGATCATAACTTTAGTCATATCGCACTTTTCCTGATTGAAAGTGGGTTTCTCCTTTTTACTGACTGTCAATAAACTCGTTAACATCTCAAATTTAAGATTATTTTTTAATTTATCCACAATCTAGAATTTCCACTTGTGGCATACATTGCACATTATACGAATCAATCTTTTCAATCAATGCTTCACAAAATTCTGGATCTAAGGATTTTTCGTAAGATTGTAAATCAAAAATTATCCCGATATGACTGAGGCCACAAGAATTATCAGAAAGAAGTATAGATATCATTATAATGGAAACCCCAATGGACAATAAAAGAAGGTTTATAGTTTTTTTATTTTTTAGTAATGTCAAGTTCAATTGAGGAAACGTTTCTTTTTTTTCCATCTTGGGAAGTAAGAGAATCAGATAAAATTCTGACATCGCTAATTTCATATCCAACAGAATCCATTCTTTTAACTATCATTTGAGATACATCTACTGCTTGTGTGATTCTTTTTCCTCTAGCTTTTATGGTGACAGTTTGAAAAGCTGAAAGTTGTGTGAGAGTTGCTGCAACATATGACATGATTGGTTTAGTTCCAACATAAATTACATTGCGGTCTTCAGGAACAAAAGATTTAGTATTATCTTCAATTTGAGATTCAGATTTTATTTCAGGTTCTGGGGATTCTAGTGCTGGTTCAGGTTCTGGTATTGGTTCAGTTTTTTTTAAACTTTTGAATTCGGATAAAATATCTTCAGCATCTCTAGATTTTTTTGAGTCACTCAATTTGATTTTCCTTGGATATCAAAAGGACCGTTTGCTTTTATTTAATTTTTTATATCTTCTCGTTGTAAATAATTTTCAAATATTTTCTCTATTTCTTCACCATTTTTGCTGTTTTTAATTTCATTCACTAGTTCTTCTTCTTCAATCTCATAACAATTAAGAAACTCTTGAGAATCTTTGAACACTAGAAGGACTTTTTTTTTAAAAACACAGTGATATAATTCCTCATTTTTCATTTTTTCAGGTATGATCTTAATTCCATCGTCATTGACAATTATTGGATAATCCATAAACTTGGTAAGATTTTCAAGTATTTAGATGAATGCGCAATATTGTAATAATCAAACAGATTAGTTCGATTATTGGAAACTAGGATAGTTTTCCACATAGATTTTGATTATTTTTACGCTCAGTGTGAAGAGATCAGAAAACCAGAATTAAAGTCAAAGCCTGTGTGTGTATGTGTTTTTTCAGATAGAGGTGGGGATAGCGGTGCTATTGCAACTGCAAACTACAATGCACGAAAGTTTGGTGTGAAATCTGGAATTCCAATTTCTTTTGCTAAAAAAAGACTTGAAAATCAATCAGACGCTGTTTTTTTACCAGTGGATTTTGAATTCTATAAAGAATTATCTGACAAAGGGATGGAAATCATGGAAAGATACAGTGATGTTTTTGAGTATGTAGGTAAGGATGAAGCATTTTTGGATGTAACAAAAAAAGTACAGTTAGATTGGAAGAAAGCAGAAAACTTAGGAGTAGAGATAAAAAATGAAATTAAAAATAAATTAAATCTGACATGCTCTATTGGAATATCACCCAATAAACTAATTTCAAAAATTGCCTCAGATTTTCAAAAACCTGATGGCTTGACAGTTGTGTTACCAGAGGAAATTGATGAGTTTTTAGAGCCCATGAGTATTAGAGAAATTCCCGGAATTGGTAAAAAAACGGAGGAAAGGTTTTCTCAAATGAATTTTCAAACAATTAAAGAACTTAAGAAATTGGACGTATTTACACTCAATAAAGAATTTGGGAGGAAAGGTGGAACTTACATATTCAACGCAATTAGAGGAATAGACAAGGACCCAGTACAGAAGAGAGACCAAAATACTCAATACAGTAAAGTTATGACCTTAAAAAAAGATTCAATTGAATTTGAGTTTATTTTAGAAAGTTTAAAAAAATTATGTGTCCAAGTACATGAAGTCATTTTAAATGAAAAAAAAATGTTCAAATCTGTTGGAATACAATTGATACAATCAGATTTATCAAATAAAATGAAATCAAAATCTCTAAAAAATTCTACATTCAGTTTAGGCGAGTTGGAAAAAAATGTTGAGCAGTTACTAAAAGAGGCTTTGGAAGAACAAAAGATCACAATAAGAAGAGTAGGAGTAAAAGTTTCTGAACTCTCAGAAGTAAAAGATCAAAGTAGTATTACAAGTTATTTTTAGAATCACTCGAAACCTCTAACTTTTTGAGCCTTCTTGTTTCAATCAATATTACAATCAAGAGGAAAATAAATAGCCATGGTAAGAACATTATTTCCCCTGCAACAGAATGGAATTCTTCCCATTTTTCGGCATTAGTAGTTACTTTTAGAGCATACCACGATAATGCAAAAATTCTTATCATATTGACAATGATTGTTCCAATTATACCAAGGGTAAAATAAATGGATTTTCGTTTCCTTGGTATATTCATTTTTAACAAAAATGCACCCATAACAAGAGAATAGATAATTATACTATGAACTCCTGCAGAAGGCCAAAATACTTGAAGAACCATCGAGCCAAAATCACCTTTTAAGAACATGATGTTGTCTCGACCAGTTGCAATGCCAAGATCAAAAACTCCAATCAGCCAAACATTTGCCTGGACTAAATATGGGACAACATATTGAAGAGGACCTAACGTATCATATGGAAAGAAAGCATCTAAAGAAAGAATGATTGCGCTCCCACCTAAAAAAATAGGTCCTGCAGGGGCTATACGAATCCATCGTGTACCAAAAAATATGGTTAAAGAGGCCATTACAAAAATTGCCATTACTATAAAGTCCCACATCCAAGTCCAAGAATAAATTAATTGAACATTGTATAGGTCTGATGAATTTAAAATATAATCCCTAAGACCATATTCCAAACCAATAAGGTAAGTTATGATAAGAATAGCCAAAGGAATTACAGCTAACAATCGCTTTGTAGAAATTATTATTTTCAGTCCAACCATTTCAGCAATAATAAATACCAAAGCAAATAGAAATCCACCACGGCCTTGATTCCAACTAAGACTAAAGCTGTCAGGAAAAGCTATTAGTGCAAATAATATTGGACTTGAAATAATAGCCAATCCAACATAGAGGTTTTTATTTTCCACTAGGTCTAAGTTAAATTTTGACCCATAAATATCACAAGTTTCTTTTATTCAGTAATAGAGAATTTTTCAGGACAATGTAGATGTTCATAATATTGATCCGATGGCAGGTTTTTAATTAAAAATAAGGTTATCGCATAGTTATCGGATTTTAGTATGGTTTTATTACATTTTTTACAGCGAAGATTTTCCACAATAAAACTAGTAAAAAATTATACTTTACAACTGAGAAGTAATATGAAATAACGTTAAAAAAAATCAGAAATTGTTTTTTGCCTCATCAATTGTCCAATATGGGCATGAGAAATCCATTCAGATTTACTAATACTCATCTTTTTTGAGGCCAAAGTAAGAGCATGTTCAAAATTATCTGCAATGTCTGGATTTTTCTTCATCGCTGCCCGAATCCCCTCTCTTACTTGCCAAACACCCACCGGAATTGCATATTCAGGTCTTATTTCCCTTAAAATTATCACGCCTGATTGGATTTTATTTTTAGAAAGATATTCAACTACAGATAATTTTGCTGCAAAGTATGCTCCTGCAATTGCAGGAGGATGATTAATCCCTCGCGCATCTTCATGATCAGAACCAAATCCCAAAATACCATTAGAATACCATGCTTCAATCATTTCATATATCCACCTGTGAGGAAATAGGATAACGGAGAATGAATTTCCCAAATGTTCAAAATAAAAAACTTGGCATGAATCAATTAGATTATAATTTAGAATGTCATCAGTTAACGATTTAGATATAATATCATCAGTGGCAGTGATACTCCATTTTGTTGGAACCAGTTTTCTTTTTTTTCCCAACATTCCCATACTAAAACATTTTTGTATTTTAGAAACATCTATTCCCGAATTATACAAATTTACAACCGCATCATTTGCCATCAAATCTTTATCATAGAATACTTTTTCAATATTTTTGGAAGAAGTAGAATTAGAAAATTTAGCAGATTTTATCTCCCCTATGGGTCCAAAGGGAGCACTTTCGCCATCAAGGGAAATACTCGATGTAGATTTGTGGAATTCTAGATCAGAGTCTATAGGTTTTGAGGACATTGTTACTTGTTGTAAATCTTCTATGTATCTTCCCTCAGTTGAATTTACAGAAATTTTTTGAATTCCACGGACCAGGTTTAATCTAAAATTTACAATTTCTTCTAAAGATTTTCCAATCCATTTTTCAGGAGTATCAAGTAAACTTGTATCCCCATGCACTGGTGGAACCATTGGCCCGACAAAAACTTTAGGATATTGATAAGAACCTACAAAAACAGATGGAGGACTACTCCCACTGATTGAATCAGATGAAAACAAATTACCATATTTCGAAAGATTATCATGCCATTTGGCTAGAATAGACCGGCGAATATCTTGAGAGTTTGAAGACAATAATTTTTGTGCCTAAAATTAGCCTATTAACTTGCCTAATGTCAAAAATTAATCAAAATGAAATAATGTTTAAGCGATAAAAAACCAATAAACATTATGAAAATTAAAAGGATTGTCTCATTTTTACCCAGTGCAACTGAATTAATTTATGAATTTGGTAATCAAGAATTACTGTATGGAGTAACTCATGAATGCAAATATCCTAAAGAAGCTCAAACAAAATCTCAAATAATTAATTCAGTGATAGATTCAGAGACATTATCAAGTAATGAGATAAACAACCAGATATGCCAATTACTAGACGAAGGAAAAGAAATTTTCATTTTAGATGAAAAAAAACTGCTAAAAGCTAAACCTGATCTCATAATAACGCAAAAAACATGCCAAGTTTGTGCAGCTTATGATAATCAAGTAGATAGAGCAGTTACTTTGCTCCCTCAAAAGCCTCAAGTTTATTCTATGGATCCCCACAACTTGGATGAAATTTTAACTTCAGTAACTGAAATTGGACATGTTCTTGAGAGAAGTAAAAAAGCTGAGCAAATTAGGACCAACCTTGAAAAACGAATTTCACATATACAAAAATTTGTAAAAGAAAAAAAATTAAGGATTCTTGCCGTTGAATGGGTGGAGCCTTTTTTTACAGCTGGTCATTGGATCCCAGAAATGATTGAATATGCAGGGGGGATCAACCTGATCAGTAAAAAAGGAGAGCGTTCAAGAATAATGAAATTCGATGAGATATCAAATTCAGATCCGGAGATCATTATCTTTATGCCGTGTGGCTTTAGCGGCAAAAGAACCATTGAAGAATATAATAAAATACTAAAACCCCATCAAGAGTGGAATCGATTGGAAGCAGTTAAAAATAAAAAAATATTTGCAGTAGATGCAAATTCCTTTTTTAGCAAGCCAAGTATCAGAACAATAACAGGATTAGAAATACTAGCAAAAATAATTCAACCTGAACATTTTGAAAATCTTAATGTTCCAAAAAATTCCTATTTCAATATTCTTGAGCCTAAAGAGACTTGAGTTTACACTCGACTTTTAACGATTTTACAGTAGTATAGTAGGTAAATGCCAACAATCCAATGGCAGCTATCCTAATTGGAATCTCATAGTTTGTAAGAAATGCCATAGATGTGGCACCCACGCTTCCAAAAGTAGAAATAATTGCAAACCCTATAGGGCCACAACTACATGCTCCAGCAGCAGCTCCAATAAACGAACCAAAGACACTTCCCCCCATTTTACCTTTAGAGTTTTTTAAGATATTAATTCGATAAATATTCATTGGAAGAACTATGGCAGATAATCCAGATAAAATAACAATTAGTGAAAATCCAAATTCTGTTCCTTGGGGAATATGTGCAGCAAGATAAGGCGTGATGAAAATAAACTCAGATAAAATAAGCAAACCAATTAACATGGAAATAAAAATACCGATTGCTAATAAAGAATATTTGAAATTAGAAAAAACAAGTTTTAATATTTTGACCAAATCAGATCATATTGTCCATTATTTTTTTAAATGTGCTATAGGGTTGTCCCCCTTGAAATTGTTCTTGCTGATCATCAGGTCCAACTATAATAAATGTTGGAGTAGCCCTTGCATTATGTTTTTTGGCTTCACTTAAATTGTATTGAACTCTTTTTGTATATTTACCTGAATCAAGGCAGCTATCAAACAAATCCATATCAAGACCTAAGCTAAATGCAAAATTCTTTAAACTTTCAGAATTAGCCCAACCATTATCAATTTTAGATTCCTGAGAATTGTACAATTTATCGTGATAGTCCCAATATTTTCCCTGGTCTTCTGCACAATATGCAGCCTGTGCAGCGATTGAGGAATCTCGTCCCAAGATAGCTAAATCGACAAAGACAAGATTAGCTTTTCCTGTAGATATGTAATTTTCATAAATTGCAGGTTTGTGAGTATGAAACCAATTATAACATGCATGACATTGAAAATCACCAAACTCTACAATGGTTATAGGAGCATCAGGATCACCTAAAATCGGAGATCCCATCGCCGTAGAAACATCTCCATGAGTTCGTCCCATATCCAAATTAACAGTTTCAATAGATGCTGAAGAGGAATATGTTGCAATTAGCCCAATTACGACAATTGCCACAATTACACCAATAATTACACCCTTCTTATTCATGGATTTAATCCCCAAAATTTGTTTAAAAAACTTATTCCAAATTGTTGTGTGGTTTTCGCCTAAACAGGTTCACAAATTTTGCAATTACAGTATCTACGGGACACACTTCACATACAACACTTGAATAATGAGATCTCAAATGATTTTCAAATTTTTCTCTAGTCTCAAAGACCAAATCACATTTGCCACAATAAACCTTGATGACTTTATTTTTAATTAATTTGTCCAATATTGTATTTTGTAATCAGTCCTTATAAAGATCCTGTTGAAATTTAGTAAACGGAGAAAATAGATAAACCCCATTCAGGTTGTTTTTCCCTTATTTTTTAACTTGAAAATTAAAATAAATTAATTTTGGATTTAGGGAGTTTTGGTATTAATGAAAAAAATCAAAACAGATTTCATTAATTTAAAATATATATTTAAAAATAATATTAAGGAAATATCGGCTTATCGAAAATTAATCCCATTTTTTTTATTCGATCATGTTCTATATTCAGATTAAAGATCAATTCTCAAATGATATTTAAAATATTTACAGATAATGAATTTTCACGTGCGCATTGTGTTCTACTTCAAAACGAGTGACAAATCCACAGTGAGGACATGAAAACATCTGTGGTTGTGGAATAGAATCACGTTCTATTTTCTTACCAGAAATTGATCTAATACTAACAACCTGCTTGGTAGAAATTACGGCAAAATTACTTCCCTCACCTATTGAATCCAGAAATTCTTTGATCGAGGTGATTACTTCATCAGTATCGATAGTATCATTATCCTCAATCGCAGATAAGATAAATTCATTAGTTTTTAAGGTTGGAATGGCTTCCACTTGGTCAGAGACATAAACTAGCAATTCATTTTTTATCGATTCTACATCTCTGCAATCAATTGTGAGCATAAAGCCTTTAGCAGATGAACTGTATTTTAGTCTACCAGAATAGGAAAATGGTTATTATTAATTGGCGTCTTTTCATTTTTCAGACATGAAAGACTCTGAAACTTATGGAATTGAAAAGGGGTATGGGCAAGAAGTCATCGCATGGCTTAACGAGCAATCCACCGACAAAAAATTTGAAGCACGATTGTATGGTTATTCTGTGATTACTCAAAACTTTGGGGATTTTGAATTGTTTTCATGGATGGGGGATGTAAAAACTGCCCGAAAATTAATAATCAAAGCAAGCAAACGATTTAAAATTAAAATAATTGAAGGAGGATACAAACCAACAGAGCGAATTTATCAAATTAAAAAATTTGATTTTGCAAAAGTTCGAAAAGGAGATAGAACTATTGGGCAATTAGAATTTGAAATATCTAGATTTGGAAACCATCAATGGAAAATAAAAAATGAAGAAAGGCATTAATTATCATGATCAAAATTTCCAAATAGAAAAAAATGAAAATAGGAGTAATTGGAACAGGAATGTTGGGAAATGCGACAGGTATTCGTTTGCTTCAGTCAGGTAATCAATTAACGGTATTTAACAGAACAAGAGAAAAAACAAAAGAATTAGAAAAAAATGGAGCACATGTTGTCTCCAGTCCAAAAGAAGTTGGAGAAAATTCCGAGATAGTAATAATTGTCGTAAAAGATGCAAATGCAGTAAATCAAGTTTCATTTGAAAAAAATGGAATAGTCTATGGAAACCATAAAGATCTTATTGTTTGTGATATGAGTACCATTAATCCAATAAATTCCAAAAATAATGCCAAGAAGTTTTTAGATTACAATATATCAATGCTTGATACACCAGTGATGGGAGGTCCAAATGTGGCAATAACTGGAGAATTAGTAATGATGGCATCAGGTAACAGAAATACATTTGATAAATGCCAAAAACTCCTAGACACTATTGCCAACAAGGTGTTCTATCTAGGAGAAAGCGGAACTGCTCATTCTGTAAAATTAGTAATGAATTTACAAATTACAATGTTAGCACTTGCAATTTCTGAAGGGATTACACTAGCAAGAGGCATGAATGTAAATCCTGAAACTTTTCTGGAAATATTAAACTCAACTTATTTTAAAACCGGAATGAGTGAAAATAAAGCAAAAAAGATGATACAAGATAATTTTGAGGCAACTTTTACACTTGAAAATCTAAAAAAAGATATCAATACAATTTCAGAGGTCTCCAAATCATTGGGACTAGAATTACCAATGATGGAAAGAGCTGAAGAAGTGTATGAAAATGCCGCAAAAGCAGGATTTGGGACTCTGGATTATACTGGGATTTTAGCATATATTAAAAAAATAAACAAAATGAATTAATCTCATTAAAGGAGTTTTATGACTAAAATTCACCACAAATTCTATAAGTTACAACAATAAAATTCCATTATGAGATTAAAAGATAAAGTATCAATTGTAACTGGGGCATCAAGTGATATCGGAAAAGAAATAGCAAAACGTTTTGCCGAGGAAGGTTCCAATGTGATTTTGATAGCACGTGATTTTGAAAAATTAGAATCAGCAAGAAAAGAGATTGGAAATGAGGGCTTGACTGCTTCCATGTCATGTGATTTAACAAATGAATCCCAAGTAGTTCAGACAGTGAACCAGATAATTGATAATTATGGAAAGATAGACATTCTTGTAAATAATGCAGGGGCAATTAATGATCCTGTTCATTTTCACGAGATGGAGGATTCAGAAATTAAGAAACTAATTGACATTAACCTTTTTGGGAATTTTCACATTACAAAAATAGTTCTAGCAAAGATGTCAGATGTTAAAAGTGGAGTTATTGTGAACATTGGCTCAATATCAGGTGAAAGGGCAATACCTAGAGTACATCTAGCGGCATATTCTGCCACTAAAGCCGCATTATCGATGTTTACAAAAGCAATTGCAGTAGAATACGCCCGAAAAAATATCAGATGCAATAGCATTAACCCAGGAATAATAAATTCAGGGATGATTAAACCATATCTTGATGATCCTCAAGCAAGAAAGGTGATTGAAGAGAGAATTCCACTGGTAAGAATTGGAGAACCTCGTGATGTTGCAAACGCAGTTTTGTTCCTCGCATCAGACGAAGCAAGTTGGATTACGGGAACAATTCTAAATGTAGATGGCGGAAAGACTGCATCAGAAGGATAATACTTTTTGAAGTAAAGATTTTGCCAATAGTTGTACCACGTGTATTGATTCTGGAATAGAACCTTGGAAAATCATTTCATCTAACAGATGTGTTAAATCATTGGATGTATAATATTTCTTTCTCACAAAAACATCTGAGGAAGGATGTAAAGTATATAAAAAAATAAACATCCAGGTTTTGACAATTTTTTATTTTGGAGTTATATGAATCAGGAAAATGTTTTTGGATAGAATATTCAATTCCGTCAGAATCATGACAAGTTAACCCAATTATTAAAATTTTTAATAACTTGAAGATCTTTTTGATATCAACAATATCATACAAAAAAATTATCAATCCAGAAATTAGTACATATATGATATCAGGTCTTTTTAGGCGCTCATGCAATTGAAGAATGGTTTCAGTAGTAACATCGCCATTTATTTTGATATTTCCAAAGACGAATCCATCGATCACAAAACTTTATCGCATTACAATGCCAGTTAAAATAGATTTTTTGATTTTTGTCGAAAGCACTCAGCTATTGCCAATCAACCTAGACCTTTTTTAAGATGCAGAGGTCTCATTTTTTTTTCTTCCAAGAAAAGCCTTATAGCTAAAGATCGTAATACCAATGATAATTGCCGTAACTCCACACCATATGGCAAAGGAAACAATGTGTGAATACTCCAATAATATTATGGCAATGAAGTAAACATCTAAAGTTTCGGTTTTCCAAATACCCTTTAAGGAAATAGCCTGACAGGATATCATAGATAAAGATCGATTCTTTTTTGAAACATCTAAATAGATTTGAAACGAAGGGGTTTTGTGCCTGAAATAATATGTGAAGATTGTGGAAAACGTCTTTTCCATGAAAATGAAGTTACTTTAAAGATCGAAGATGAAATCCATAAGAAATTCTGCAGAAAAAAAGAAGGGGAGACACAAAGCTACATGCATCGAGATTTGTCCCATATGACCACATTTGACTCTGAAAGAGAATATGACATTAATGGTAGCCCAATTTTAAAAAAATAGAATTTTACTAAATACAAAATACCTCAAAATTATATCCTAGGATAAAAAAGAAGTTGGATATGAATAAAGAATTCCATTACGATATCGTTGTAGTGGGTGCAGGTCCTGCAGGATCTTCAGCGGCATTTCAAGCTTCTAAAAACGGTGCCAAGGTTGCCCTGCTAGAAAAAGAAGAATCTGTTGCCGAAACCGTAAGGACCAGCGGCGTAACATGGATACAAAATATAAAAGAATTTGGAATTCCGGATGATTGTTTTAACCCTATCAAAAATTATTCATTTTGTTCTCCAAATAACGAAGTAACCATAAGTGATTCAATACCTCAAGCTGCAGTTTTAGATGTAAGGAAAACCTATCGATGGTTGGCTCAACAAGCTAAAGAAAAAGGAGCAGATATTTTCATTAAAACTATTGTTAAAGATGTTATTAAAAATAAAAATGGAGATATTATTGGAGTTATTGCAAATAGTGCAGAAGAAGAGATGTCATTTTTTGGTAAGATAGTAATCGATGCTAGTGGATTTGGATCAGTTGTCGGTAAGTCAATGGGTCTAGTTACCCAATGGGAAAGATTTGGTGCAGGAGCTGAATATGAAGTCAAGGCGGAAAATGTTGATCCTGAAACATGGTGGTTAATGGTTGGGCAAAAATATTCACCTGCAGGATATGCATGGATTTTTCCAGTAAGTAAGGATACAGTTAGAATAGGAGTAGGAGTGGGAAAACCTGAATCATCAATTGACCCCACCGAGAGATTAAAGGAATTGATGGAATCAAAACAAGGTCCAATCAAAAAATTAGGCAAAATCACACCCATTGAATTTCATTACGGTCTAATTCCAAATGATGGCTTGTCTCGAAAGACTGTTTACAATAATTTGATCATGGTAGGTGATTCTGCAGGACAGGCAAATCCCTTGGTGCTAGAAGGAATAAGATATGCCATAAAATTCGGTAGAGTTGCAGGAAAGGTATCTGCTGAGGCTTTAAAATCAGGAAAAACAGATGAAATGGCATTAATGCCATATGAAGAGAATTGGAGAAAAGAAATTGAATCTAAAATAAAATCGGCTGGAAAAGTGCAAGATAGATGGATGGGTCTTTCAGATGAGCAGTGGGATAAAGAATTAGACATAATCAAGGAATTAAAGCCAGACGAATTTTTGGATTTTATAAAGGCAGATTTTGGGTTATCAAATATGTTAAAGCTAGCAACTCGTCATCCAAAACTGGCAGTAAGACAACTTTTTGGATTGGTAAAGGGTCTTGGAAAATAGGTATAGATTCACTTAATTTTTAAAAAGTATCAATTAGAATACCAAATTATTCTTAATCGTAATGGATCATCATCATAAATTTGAATCTGTGTAGGTTGAGGGATTAAGCAAAAATCACACTGTTTGGATTCTTAATGGTTTTTTCAGAAATAAAATCCGATTGATTCAGGGAAAGTAGGCATTCACTATGAAATTGTTCTTCTGTTTTATTTCTACAAGATTTGCACATCATACTAATTACTTTTTTGCACTCTGCACATTGTGCGTAATCAATCAAAGATCCTCCACAATGTCTACATGATTCATCAGGCAATTTCTTTTCAATAAAACGTTAAAAAATTTGGAATATAAGGGAAACGTATAACTCGTTCATCCAAAATGCCGAAGATTATAATGGAAAAGAAGTTAATTCAAAACAATGGACATTGTTCGAAAAACCTTTGATGAATGGGCTCAAAACGGCAGAGCAGAATTAATGGAGAAAGAGCATGGCAAGAATGTATCAAAATTTTTAGATAAAGTAAGTTTCAAAAAACCATTCTCATTTTTAGATGTTGGATGTGGGAATGGATGGGTTGTTCAAAAAATTGCAAAAAATCCAAATTGTACAAAGGTATTAGGAATTGACAAAAGTAAAAAAATGATAATTCAAGCTAAAAAATTTAAAAAACAATCCAATGAAGAATATATTCACATAGATGTTGAATCTTTAAAATACCCAAGCAAATTTGATTTTATTTTTTCTATGGAGTCTCTTTATTATGTAAACTCTATAGAGGCGGCATTAAAAAAAATATTTAAATTGTTAAAGCCAGGAGGTCAGTTTTTTTGTGGGACCGATTTTTACACGGATAACAAGGCCACTGCAAAATGGTCTAAAATGATGAATATGAAAATGCATATGCATTCAAAAAAAGAGTGGAGAGAATTTTTTATAGATGCCGGATTTGAAACAAAAACAAAACAGATTAAGGATTTAAAAAACAAGAAAAAATGGAAGCGTGAATTTGGAACGTTGTTTATTATCGGAAAAAAACCAAAATAGAAATCTTCAAATTCAATTGAGAAAAACTGAGTGTGTGTGAGCTGGAGCACGATACGCTGCTACGGCAGAGGAAACTCCTCCCTCCATATAGGAAATGTGATTTGGAGATAAATAATCAGAGATGATTGGCAACGGAGCAGAAAATAATCCAACCTGGCGCACTATGATGGCAAAACCTGAGGTTTCCAGAGAAGGAATGAAAGAGACGACCCACATGGAGCAAAGCCAAACAGAACTCTAGGATCCTATACCAAGTTCAGGTAGGCTGCAAAGCGAAATATCGTGAAAACAGAAGGAGGGTTACTCCCAGCACACACAATTAATTTCCGAATTTTATTAAAATTTTGTAAATTATCTCATTGAACTTGCTTGTTCTTTGCAAAGATCTGCATTGCATCTACATGTTGCATCACACAAACAAGATCCTTGCATTTCACAATCACATTCTGATCCCATCTCAGCTGAGGCAGCACACCCACATGCAGCCTCTTCAACACTTGGTGTTGATGATGGAGGGGCTTGTTGAGTTGTTTCTTGCTCATATACATTTCTGGTCTGTTCATAACCAGTATCATCTTTTAATTGAGCTTCACCTCTGTTGGTTTGATAACCACCTGCTGAGGAACTAGTTTGATATCCAGTTAGTCGACTTGGATCTATTCCGGTCTGAGCTGTTTCTTGATTCTTCAGAGATCTGTTACTAAATATGAAAAATCCAATTCCACCAATGGCTGCCATTCCTGCCATGCCATAAACAATAAGAATTGGAAATTCCCCAGTAGAGGTCGTAGCAAAACCTTCAGGAGCGGTGGCAGTAATCCCGGCAATTTCTACTCCATCTAAATTATCCAGTGCACCAAATCCAATTGCAGAAATATTTGCTGCATCAGCAGATTGGACACTTCTAATTACATAAATTTTATCAGCATTGACTTCTGTTTCAAAAACTCTTTCAACTTGTCTTCCCTCCCTAAGACTGCTCTCACCCATTGTCCAGTGAGATATAACAAATCCAGATATGGACTCATCTAAACCAAAGGTACCTGCATCTACGTTGATTCCTGTTGGATCAAATAAAAAGTGCCAATTAGTCATTGGTTGCTCTAAGATATATTCAGCATCTATTAGATTTTTTGATAGAATTTCTTCAGATTCATTTCCTTTCAATATATCATACACTAAAGGTTCCTTATCTATTAGAGCAGAAATTGGATGGTTTATTCCAACACCATCTATTTTAATTTCATCAGTAACGGTCAATCCTCTCCATCCCAAGTCCACTAGAGTTTTAGTTTGATCTTTAGAAATTACATAATCAGTTATAGTTCCCTCCAAAATCACTTTGTAGTCTACGGAAGTATTTAGATTTCTTCCTTTAAGATGGATGTCATAAGTTACATCAAGATCTGACACTCTAGCTTGGCTGCCAACACTTGAAATTTGTGAATTTAGTTTACTAATTAATTCCTGAACACCAGGGTTTGAATCATCAGCAGTTCCAGCTAAAGTCCACTCTTTTAGATGTAATTCATCAAATAGTTTTCCGCCATCAGGGTATTCAATAAATATAGTTTTTTGATAATTTACTTTAAAGAATGAAATTTCGCTATTTGGATTTACTCGAGCATCCAATTGAGCCGCAAAGACAGGAGAAATAGTACCGATTACAAGAATACCTACAAGTAAAACCGTTAATAGAACAGCCTTATACACAGGTGAAATTCCCAGATCATACGTAATAAACTTATCCTAAAAATCTGATCGAGATATTTTGAAAAAGTAATATGTAGTATTGTTAACAGTACTAACGTTTTAGGAGAAAAATGAACATTACAATATTAGCCGGTGGGACAGGATCTGTGAAACTAGTCAGAGGAGTAGTTTCTCAAGAGGACAACGTTAACGTAATTTCAAACGTGGGGGATAATTATTGGTTATATGGCCTCTATGTATGCCCAGATATTGATACAATAATTTACGGTCTTGCAGACTTGCTTGATCAAGAAAGAGGTTGGGGAATGAAAAAAGACACATTTAACTTTTTGAGACAGATGGAAGTTTTTGGGGAAGAAACATGGTTCAGAGTTGGAGACAGAGATGCTGCCACTCATCTAATTAGAACAAATATGCTAAAAAATGGAAAAAATCTGAGTGATATTACAAAGTGGATGTGTGAAAAATTTGCAGTCAGCGCAAATATCATTCCAGTTACAGATAACAGCGTAGAAACTAGGATCACCACTGACAAAGGAGAATTACATATTCAAGAATATTGGGTTAAACATCGAGGAAGAGATAAAGTTGAAGGAATTCAATACATTGGCGCTGAAAAGGCAAGACCCAATCCCGAGGCAGTAAATGCAATTCACGATGCAGATATGGTAATTCTCGCACCAGGAAATCCATTAACATCTATTGGACCGATGCTTCAAATCAAAGGAATTAGAAAAGAGCTTTCAAAAATAAAGAGAAAGGTAGTAGCCGTTAGTCCATTGATTGGAGATGAATCAATTACAGGGCCGGCTGCAAAATACATGGTGGCAGCAGGGATTGAGCCTAATGCATATGGATTAGCAAAAATGTATTCTGACGTTTGCTCAAATATTGTTGTGGATACAAAAGACAAAGCATTGGTGCAAAAAATTCAAGATTTAGACATGAAGGCATATGAGACAAAAATAACTATGAAAACCAAAATTGCCGAGGATGCATTAGCTAATTTTATTTTAAAACAGATTCACGTGTAGTTTGAAAACCGCAGCAATAGTTCCAGTAAAAACATTTTCAAATGCAAAGACAAGATTAGGATTATCACCCATACAAAAAGAAAAAATTTGCGAGATAATGTTGGAAGAAATTTTGCAAACATTATCCATATCCCCCCAAATAGATAAAATCGTAATTATTACTAAAGATAAAAAAGCATTGGACATTAGCAAAAAATTTGACATAATCCAAATTATAGATAATAATGAAACAGGTGTGAATGATGCAGTTGCACTTGCAGATGATTATCTTTTAAAAAATGATTTTGATACTTCAATAGTATTTCCTCAAGACATACCATACATCAAAACACAGGATATTGAATTCCTTTTAAAATTTAAGGGTAATTCAAATTTTGCCATTATTGTTCCATCAAGAAGATTTGATGGAACCAATGCGCTAGTTCGAAATCCGGTTAATTTGATGAAAACACATTATGATGAAGACAGTTATAAAATTCACATGAGTGCTGCTAAAGAAAAAACTCGAGATGTATCAATGGTTTTTATAAAAAGGATAATGTGGGATGTGGATAATATGGAAGATTTAAAATTCCTGTTATCTCAAAACGAGAAACCAGAAGTTTCAAAAAAGATTCAGAGTGTGTTGGAATGGAGTTGACCTGTTTTTACGACAATTTTTGAAAGATGATTTAACATCCCCTAGATCAAAAAATACTTATATACTATAAAACAGCAATGGTTAAATATCACAGTTAAAAGTTGTAGGATTCATAAAAATGGTTGAAAAGAGAAATCAAAAAGAAAAATGTCCAAGATGCGGGAAAGGCACACTGGTTACTGATGCCAGTACAGGTGAGAATTTCTGTGGAAAATGTGGCTTTGTTATTACTGAAAAAGTAGACGAATCAGGACCCGAATGGAGATCCTTTTCAAATGAAGGTGGTAATAAGAGTCGGGCGGGAGTTCCTACATCCTTAGCAATGCACGATATGGGATTGGCCACAATCATTAATCCTCAGAATAGAGATGCCACAGGAAAGCCCCTTACTGCAGCAATGAAAAGTACAATTGAAAGGTTAAGAACGTGGGATAGTCGAAGTCAGGTTCATGAACCAGTAGATAGGAATTTCAGACAAGCATTTAGTGAATTGGACAGGCTTAAGGACAAACTAGCATTGGGGGATCCAGTAATTGAAAAAGCAGCTTACATTTACCGTAAAGCTTTAGAAAAAGGTCTAGTTAGAGGTCGATCCATTTCAGCATTAATTGCATCTGCTCTTTATGCAGCTTGTAGGGATACTCAAACACCTAGGACATTAAAAGACATTGGGCAATCAAGTAATATCAAACGAAAAGATATTGCAAGATGTTATCGTTTACTTTTAAGAGAGCTTGAATTAAAAATGCCAGTAGTTGATCCTGTAAAATGTATTTCAAGAATTGCAAGTAAAGCTGGATTGTCTGAAAAAACAAAAAGAAAAGCAGTTAAAATTTTGCAAACAGCAGAGGAATTAAAAATTTCATCAGGCAAAGATCCAATGGGATTAGCAGCTGCTGCATTATATGTTGCATGTATAACTAATGGGGAAAATAAAACACAGCGAGATGTTGCTGAAGCTGCAGGAGTAACTGAGGTTACAATTAGAAATAGATACAAAGGGCTAAAAATTGCGCTAAACATCTAACACTTGTTCTTTTTTAGAATTAAAGTAATTAATTATCAATATACTAATTGATAATACTCCTGAAATTAAAAATATTATTTCCATTGTATTGATTAGGGGATGAGAAAAGGAATCCTCAATAGAAATCAAATTTATCTGAGAAATAAAATTCACATATGAAAAAATAAAATAATTTGTAGCCCAATGAACAAGAATGGCAGAGATTATTCCAAATCTAAAATACAGCCAACCTAAAATTATTCCACTTGCAGTGGCTTGTGCAAATTTTCCCATACTCCATGGTTCACCTGAAATAATATGTGCAAGTCCAAAAAATACAGCCACAATTACTATCAAAATTAAAGCCCGTCGTGATTCATAAATATGTAGATTGTTTGGAGACCACAAGGCTTTGAAAAAATGTTTAACGGAAGTTTTGTGAGAATAAAAAGCAAATAATGGAAGTCCGATTAAAAAAACCCTAAAACCAATTTCTTCGGCAATAGGGGCCAAGCTAATGTTAAAAAACTGAATAAGATCATTTTCAACTGTAGGGGGGATTGTAGTGATTCCAAAGCCTTCTTGAATAAAATTAATAATTGCAGATACCAGTATCAAAATAGAAAACCATTTTGTGATACCAACCAAGTAATTTGTTTGAGTTTTTAATTTGCCATGTGATAAAAATGAAGATAAGTTTTTTAGAAATCCCTCTTTGGGGCCCAACATTGCAATTGTGAAAAAAATGATATACATACACCACAAAACAATGAAAGCATCGCCAATTGAAAATAGTTCAATGTGGTTTAAGGGAAATTTGAAATTAATGTCATCACCTAACTCACTGTTAAACATTACAAAAGCTCCGAGTGGAAATGAAAGAAACATCATGCCAAAAATCACAGATAGTAGAGCAGAGTGAGGAATTCCAATACCTTGGAGAATTCTATTAGAGTTTTGCAATTCTGATCTAATGGAGTTCTATGCTTGACTCTGGAAATCCCAAATGGATCAGAGTTTCTTTAATAGTGTCTCGATGATCACCTTGCAAAAAGATGTAACCTTCTTTTGCGGTTCCACCACAAGCATATTTGTTCTTTAATTCTTTGGCAACACTTTCTAGATTATTTAATTTTGGATCTAGTCCTTCAATCATTGTTCCTTTCTTTTTAAAACGTCTAGTTTCTAATCGAATGATGATTTTTGTACTATCCTTTGCAAGCTCACCACAAGCACAAAGATCTTCAGGAAGGCCACATGTTTTACAGATTACCGCCATTCGTTCGAAAAACATTCCCTCTTGGCCCTATTAAGCCTTCTTAGATGAAAAAAAATTTGAAGCAATAATTGGATTTTTAAAATAGAATGATTATTGGAAATTATGTCAGATGATTTTACTAAAAAAGCCGTGGAAATGTTACTTCAGGGAGCAACAATGTTACGAGAACCCTGTCCTTATTGTTCCGGAGTTAGAATAATGAAAGAAGGTAAGGCTTTTTGTGTAAGTTGTGGAAGAGAACCTGAGAAAAGAAACGTTCCACAGCAAGACAACAAGATGCAAAAATCAAGCCTAATTAACACCCTAGAAAAAAAACTCGAGGTATTATCCAAAGAACTAGAACAAGAGTCGGACCATGAAAAACAGCAAACCATACTAAAATCTATCAATTCTCTAATTGAGGCAATAAATAAAGTAAAATAAAAAATTCTTAAAGGAAAGTATAATTGTAACTTTATTTGACGATGAAAAGTTGAATTATTTTTTGTAAACTGAATTACACATTGAACAAACTAAACCGTCATATCCTTCAGATATAGGAATTTTTAATCCATCTTTGGCACAATTTGGACATTCAACATAATTGCTCATTTTCTTTACTAGAAATGTTCTCTAAGTACAGAATTGATAACTTGTGAATAACTAATAGAGCATTGGTTTTTTCTAATTAACTTGGATTGATGAATTCTAAGTATTTTATCAACATCATCATCAATCATCAAACAGATTCGCTTGTTCATAAAAAAATGTTAAATTTTTTGAATTTAACACTTATCATCAAGTCTCAAATTTGGGAAATTGAATTTGAAATAAAGTTCAACGGATTGAACAAACAAAAAATCACATAGTTAGATGGATACAAATTTGATTTTTTACAGTTTAAAATTATTATTTGTTTATTAAAAAAACTTTAACACCATATACCATTAGAACTAAAACAAATTGTTAGATAATTTGGAAATTTGTAAGGACTGTCCAATTCTCTGCTTCTAAAATCTACCAATTTTTTGGGAGAAACAAGATTGGTAAAATATTGAAACGTACGAGAGAAAGATTTTATAAACAAAAGAATAGACCAATTATCATGATGGACATGACAATTACTATGATAGCTCAAAAGATTGGAATTAGTCCAGAAATGGCAAAAATGGCAATACCATTAATTTCAAAATTTGCCCTACAAAAATCAACTCCGGACCAAGCCTCAGGACTGTTATCTGCATTACCCACAGACATAACAGGAATGTTCTCAGATGATGAGAAAAAAGACTTTACAACAACTCAGCAGAATTTAACTGAGGATGAAATGATCAATACGCTTGATAGTAAATGTGGAATTAATGACAAGGCAAAATCAAAACAGGTAGTAACGGAGGTTATGAAAGCTCTTCAATCAAATTCAGGTCAGCAGAAAGGTGATTTGTTTGGAAGTATGTTGGGAAAAGTAGGTAAAAGTGATTTTAATCCATTTGGCTAGAAATAAAATTTGATTTTTTAAATTAATTTTATGTCTCAAAATCTAAAAAAACCGTATTCTAGGCTCCTCACCATATAATCTTGAAGATTACATCTAAACTTTAGAAGAATATGACAAATTTTCTAGGATAATTATTAGATTAAAGAATGCAAACACAATAAAGTATTTATGTCAAAATCATTGTTTTGAGAAATAGCCATGAGCAGTAAAAATAAGAAATCAGCACCGCTTCCAGCATCAAGCGGAGGTTTAATGAGATTCTTTGAAGATGAGACTAAAGGATTCAAAATCGATCCAAGAATTGTAGTTAGTATACCAATTAGTCTAATTGTGGTTTCATGGGCAATCGAATTATTCCTAACCCCGTGATCAAATAATGGAAAAATCAGTAGACGACGTATCTAATATCCATAACAGGTTTTCTCTCACCCTAATCAATCCATCCTCACAGTATTTTTCACTAGTGGTGTCTTTACTTGTTGCAACTGCAATTACGGCCATAACTCACCTTGTATATCTTGGAACAGATGAGTGGTGGTTTAGAATACCTGCAGTAGTTGTAACCTTAGCTGGTGTCCAATTAATCGATTCACATTTTACTAAAAGAAAAGAATATTCAAAAGCACTTCATGCATCTCTTTTTGGAAATTTAATTTGGCTTTTAACATTAACAATGGGAATTGCGGCAAGTATTGTTTTGTCTAAAGAGTTATCATTATTTTTTATTACATTTGGAATGTTTCTTTTTGCAAGCTTTCGGATAGGGATTTTTACGACCACATTAGGTGCCGATATCAAAAAAGGATGGGCCATATGTTTTGTCCAGCCACTTTCAATGTTTTTGGCACTAGTTCCAATTGAGAGATGGATTCCAATGTTAACTGATCCAATGACTCTAATTTACGGAATTTCATTTTTGATAATTGCAAGTGTTTGGTCGGTTGTAACAGATAGAGCAGGAAGACCAGGAATGGAGAGTACTCATAAAACCATTCAAGCATATCTTGCATCACAAAAAAATGATTTCTCCGAAGCTGAAGAAATAATGGAACATCGTTCAAGTAAAACTAAAGTATCAACAATCCAAATTCGACTACACTCACCTACACGTAAGACGGATTTTAGGATGGTTTTGCCTGAAATTCATCCAGGCCCCTATCATCCTGTAGGAGGAAGTAATATTCCATACCTGATTTACAAAAATCTTGATTCCGCTGCCATGGTACTACATAGCATATCAGACCATTCCTTAAACTTGCCATCAACAAACCAAGTTGAAAATTATTTAAAAAATCTAGATAATTGTATTACCAAGGAGGAGGGATTAACATGCACAGAACCCATAACTGTTCAAATCAACAAAGCAAGAGTTACCGGACTATTATTTGGAAATAACCCATTGTTGTTTCTGTCACTATCGCCACATGGGATGGAAGATATTCCAAACTATGTGAAAAAAGAAATTGAGCAATATGGAAAAAATCGAAATTATTCAAAACCATTGATTGTCGATACTCATAATGCAATGGGAAAAGAAATTTCAAAAGAAGATGGCGAAAACATGTTAAAGGCTGCCAAATCATGTCTGGATACATTAATCGGAAAAGAGAATTATCCCATAGAATTTGGATATGCCAACTCTGATGACATGGATGTATGGGCTGAAGATTTAGGAATGGGTGGTTTGGGAGTTATGTGTCTTAAGATTAAAGACAAAAAATACTTTCTTGGATGGGCAGATGCAAATAATATGGAAAACGGAGTCAGAGAAAAAATAGTTCAGAATTTTGCAGAAAAAAATTACAATCTTTTAGAAATATGTACTTCTGATACTCATTTTGCTAGAGTCAAAGCCAGAAATAAAAATGGGTATTATCATTTAGGTCTGATAACAGGAGCTGACAAGTTATCAGGATGGTTATTGGAAATTGCAAAAAATGCAGAAAGTGTAATGAGCACTGCAAAATATGAAATTTTGGAGAATCAGACCGAAGTAAAAATAATGGGTCAGGGAATTTATGAAGATTATTCCAAGGCATTAGATAATTCCTTAAAAATAACCAAAGTATTCATGATTGGCTGCACTTGTCTATTTTTGACTAGCTTGTTTCTATAGTATTCATATTTTCCAGATTTCCGTAAAAATCATCCACAAAAGAGGCAAATTGAAAAATTGGGACTATAGGGACCCTATCTATAAAATTAATCCTATCTTGGTACAAGGTAACTATTACGGGAACCGCCATTGAGCCTGGTGTTTTTGAAATATAATGTGTAGTTCTTTTAATTTGTTTTTTTACAGCCTCAGATAATGCTGATTCACTATATCTTTTCCAATGTTTACAATCAATTAGCATTGCAACTCCCAGTCTAATTCCAATAACGTCGATTTCCATTCGTGGTTTTGTAAGTATGAGATTTTTTATTATAGCAAAATTTTTTTCAGCCAAGATTTCCGCAGTAAGACCTTCAAAATCTCTCCAGTCTAAAGCAATAGCAATTTCATCTAGAGGAAGTCCATTCTCCAATAACATCGTTGCAGTTTTTAATTTATCGCCAGATTCAAAATAATATTTGCCTTCTAGTTTTGTTCCAATTCCAATTTTAAAAAACTCCTCAAGAATTTTTTTTGATTCTTCTTCATTATTTTTAGTAATTACAGAAAAATCTTGAACCGAAATCCCGCCAGATATAATTCCAGACAATACATTAAGCATGTTTCTAGTAAATTTCAACTGAATTTTCATGAGTGACTATGATGATATAGGTTTTAAGAGTAAATAACTCCAGGTCATTATGAAACAAGTTTTATTAAGACCATTCCAATTTATGAATATGAAATTATTGCTAGTGATAACTCTAGCTTTTGTATGTACAATTTTGAGTATCGAGAACATTTATGCAGAAAAAAGCACCTATTTTGATTCAGTGAAATTTATCCAGTATTTAGATGAGAACACAGCATTAGAAGAGGTAAGAAATGGGAACTTGGATTTGTATTATTATAGAATTCCCTCAGATAGATTAGAGAATTCAAAAGCAAGAGAAGGACTGAATGTTTTTGATGCAACAAGTGGATCGTATAGTATATTGGTAAACCCTGCAGATACGGAAAAATTTAATCCATTTTCCATACAAGAAATCAGATTTGCGTTAAATTATCTCGTAGATAGAAAATTAATCGTAAATGAACTGATGTCAGGATATGGAGCGCCAATGATCTCACAATATGGACCATTTGATCCTGGATATCTCACAGTAATTGAGCAACTAGAGAAATTTAATTTCAGATATAATCCAACTTTAGCTGAAGATATTATTACAAAAAATCTCAAAGAAAGGGGGGCAATCAAAATTAATGACAAATGGCAAATAAATGGAGAGCCCATTGAAATAATATTTTTCATAAGAAGTGACGATCCGGTTAGAAAATCTATCGGGGAGATCTTATCCTCGGAATTTGAGAGAATTGGTTTTATTGTAAAAAGAGATTATGGAGATTTGAACAAAGCTTTTGTAATTGTTTATGGTTCGGATCCTGCTGATTTGAAATGGAGTATCTACACTGAGGCATGGGCTAAATCTGCGTTTGTAAAATATGATTCTGTGAGTCTAAGTCAAATGTATGCTCCTTGGTTTTCAAATATGCCAGGGTTCAACGTTCCAGAATATTGGAACTATCAAAATGAAAACATTGATTCTCTAACCCAAAAAATCTATACAGGGAACTTTACATCATCTACTGAAAGAGAAGGACTAATCCAACAATCTATAGTTGAAGGCGTAAATGAATCAGTTAGGATTTTTTTAGCAAGCAAGGTTGATCAGTATGTAGTCAATCAAGGGATACGCGGCGTTGTAAATGATTTTGGTGCAGGAGTTCCTACTAGATTTACACCCATTAATGCTCAAGGCGACAAAGAGGAATTGGTAATCGGTGTAAAGCAGATTTACCAAGGATCCTGGAATCCGGTGATGGGTTTTGGGGATTCATATAGTAGACAAATTTGGGGCATTCTATCAGATCCTTTAACTTTCAAACATCCCTTTACTGGAGAAACTATTCCTGTTCGTGGGAATTGGATTGTAGAAACAGCTGGCCCAGAGGGATTACTAAATCTTCCAGATGATGCAATAATTTGGGATCCGTATTTGCAAGAATGGAAAACAGTTCCAAATAATGCTACGGCCATAAGTAAGGTTACATTTGATCTTGATCTAAGTAATTGGCACAATGGTCAAAGAATGGACATGAATGATATTTTACATTCATTGTACTTTACTATTGAATGGGGGACTCAAACAGATGAAAATGATAAAACCTTTGATGATGAATTTACTCCACGAGCTGCGCAGTCTGTGGATACTCTAATTGGGGTCCGGCCGATTGATGAAGACACGATTGAGGTGTATGTAGATTATTGGCATTTTGATGATGGAGAAATTGCAGAGTGGGCATCTTTATGGAATACTATGCCATGGGAAATATTTACAGCCATAGAACATGCAGTAATGGACGGCAAGGTATCAATTTCAAGGTCAGGGGCTGCAAATAAAAACATCAACTGGGTATCACTAATAATTCCAAATGATTCAATGGTTATTCAGAGTTACTTAGACGAATTCAAAAAAGAAAATTATGTCCCAGCACCACTAAAACAATTTGAATCAGATCCAACGTATTTCGATGAGCGATATTCCGCATCATCTGAATGGATTACAAAAAATAATCACGCAGTAATTAGTAATGGTCCATTCTATCTCAATTCCTACTCTCCAGAGTCTAGAACAATTACAGTTTCATCCTTTGAAGATGAATCATATCCATTCAAAGTAGGACATTGGTCTGCATTTGAGCATACAGAATTTCCTAAAATAACTGAGGTGAATATGCCAAATTTAATTCAAAAAGAAAAAGAATTAATCATTAGTATTTCAACAGCTCAAGCAGATTCAATCATCTATTTTTTGAATAATAACAGTGGAGACTTGGTTATATCTGAAGAAATTAAAGTTCAAGAAAATTCCACAATAATAAAAATATCAGGAAATCAAACAAAAAAATTGGGAATAGGAGCAAATGATCTTAAAATATTTGCAATCTCAAATTCTGTGCTAAAACCTGACTTTTACGCTACCAGTTTTCTCGTCTCTGCGGACCAAAATCAATTACCAGAGATAATTCAGGGAGATATTCAATTTAAAGAAAGAGAAGAAATCGCATTTTGGGTAATAATACCCGTAATTGGAATTGTCATCATGATTGCAGTTTATCTTAAAAAACGAAAATAGTTTACTTTTCAAGTCCGTATTCTTTAAGAATATTTTCTATCTCATCTTCTGAATTTAGTCTGGAGTATTCTTCTAAAAGATTTTGGTTTAGCTCATAGAACGTATGACCCCACTTGAACTTGTCAAGCAAGTCTAGAGCATCTTGTTTAAAACCCAAAATAAACAAGGAAGCAGAAATTGCCTCAGCTGTGGTAAGCTTGTTTAATTTTGAATAGTTTACAGGGTTGCCTGCAAGTAATGGTGGTAGTTTTCTTTTGATTCCGATAAATTTTTTTGAAAATGCCTGATCCGTTAAATTCCAAGAACAATCAATCCCCACTATCGAGTTGAAACGGGATTTGTCCTTTGGAATTAATGTTTTATCGGCAAAAGGATCTAGTACAAGATTTTTTTTGTTGGTGCTTCGAATATCACGGGCAATGTTAAATTTTACAAGTTTAGCTGCTGTACATTTTTTAGGATCATCTTGGTTGAATCGTAAAACGTATAACTTCAATAAAATGTTGTAATAAATTTTCTATTTGGAGTTTACTCTAAGGAGGAGTAATTAATCTTGTAATAAAGGCGTGATTGTTGATCATCCTTTACTACCTGAATATCCCATACGGAATCAGGCAACATTGCAGTTGATGATTCAGGTAAAATAGAGAATTTCTCTACTACAACATCAGGTCCACTATATCGAACCTTGAGACTAATACCATCCACTTCTACAATATCATAAATCTCCCCTGGTTTTCTTGTAGAATCCTGAACGAGGCAATTATCCTCAGGACCAATCACACAAACTCCAGATTCTGAGACAACTCGTAGATTAACATTGGGCTCCTCGCCACGAGGTGATGTGATAAGTGAGCCTAAAAGGACTCTAGGCCCTATCTCAGTGTCGCCATAATCTCTTTGTGTTACGATAATGGATATATGATCTTCAGGTATACTGTTTACTTTTTCAATTATGGTTTGAGGTATATTTTCCTCAATAGGTTTTTCCACTACATCAAATTGAAGGGATTTGGTTTCAAAATCAGCCTCAACTGTAACTTCATACCTTCCAATACTTTCTGTGGAATCAGGAATTGAGAATTGATATGAAAAAGAGCCATTTGGGCTTGGTCTAATTGTTGTGATGGGGCCATCATGAACTCCACAAGTAAATGAGCCACAGGTTATTTCAGAACCTGTTTTCTTAAACACACTTACATCATAATTTTCAAGATAAATTAATTTATTTGGTTTTCCGACTACAAAGACCTCGTCTCCAGGATAATACTGGGATTTGTCAGATGATACTAATAGTGATAGGGGTTCATCTGACTCGTGTGTGAAATCATTTACAACTCCAAATGAAGTGGTGGTTTGTTTGTTGGTGTATATTGCCTTTACTTTGTATTGGCCTTCACTGAAAATTGTTATAGGTAATTCAAAATTACTTTGAAAACTTCCCCCACCATCAGGATAAACAGAAGCTTCATGAATTATTTTAGTCGGTGATTTTTCAGAAGTGATACTAAGATGAACTCTTTCAGGAATTACCAGTCCCTCAGATCCTTGTTCTCGAAGAATTACTGATCCTAATACCTTTAGTGTTTCTCCTGCCTCATAGATTGGTTTTGCAGTGGAGACATCTACAGGGGATATGGAAAAACTATCATTTGTAGGATTTAGTGAGACCTTGAAGTAGAGATTTTCTCCAAACGATGGGGCAGAGATCCGGATTTTGTATATCCCAAGGTTTGTGGAAGATAATGAACGGTCATCTGATTTCAAATTTGGTTGTGATGCAATGATAGGAGTTACCCAAGACCAAGAGAATTGTTGGTTTTCAACCAAAGCTCCAAAAATGCTTGCGCTCCCGTCTGGTTTGGTCAGAGCAATAGATACCGATGTATCGCTAGTAGGAGGAAGAGAGCCAGTTAGAAATATTGTTTCTCCCAATCCAAAAATATCTTTGTTTAAGAATAAAGAATCTTGTCCTACAGTATCCAGAGAATCAGTTACAGAGAAGGGTACGGATTTTGTGAGTTTGAGATATTTTACAGTTACAAGGTATTGTCCTTCATCAAAAATACTTCTATTAAGCTGGGTAGATACTTCAAATCTTCCTGATTTATCAGGTATTGCAGTAAAATCATAAGAGACAGCAGATCCGGTGCTTCCTAGTCTGCCGCCTCCAGTATCACCAATCATAGACAGAGTTTTTCCATCACCGTCTTTTATTGACACATTCACTACTGGAACAGTGGAAGTAGATTGGCTCAAGTTTTCTATAAAGCCGCTAATGATTATTTTATCTCCAAAATCATAAACTGGTTTATCAGTAAAAATTGTAAGTGGTTCTGTACGTTCCACATAATTTGAAGGGTCTTTTACTACTGAAATAACTTTGATTGCAGTTCCTATTTCTTTGGAAACTTTGATTTTATAATCCCCTAATCTTTGTTCTCCTGGTGGAATTTGAAAAGAGTATTGAAATGAACCATCACCTTCTAATCGTACAACATCTAAAATCTTGTAACTCAAGTCACCACCAGCAAAATCCTTTACTCCAAGTGCAGTGTTTTTGGTTTGAAGGATTTCCAAATCCAAGGAACTTACCCAAAGATCATTTAATCGTCCAAAAATGCTAACAGTGTCTCCTACACCATAAACCTCATTGTCAGTCCACAGAGAAATCAGAGTATCTTCTTTTACATCTTTGACTAATTCAAAGGAGGTGGTAGATGTTTTGTCGGAATATTCTCCAGTTAAGACATATGTTCCATAAACAGGGTTAACCGTGGTTAAAAATACGAACGCTGAAACCTTTCCATCAGTCGGGTAGAGTGTTCCAAATTCTACCATTTTTCCATCAGGATCTCTAAGTTCATATCTCAATCCTTCAAATGGAATAGTTTTTGATATGCTCCCAGTAATTAATATTGTATCTCCCGGAAGGTACTGAGATCCATCTGTAAATATTCCAAAGGTAGTTTGCTCAGGTATGTCTGATTCAATTATTTCATCTCCAACTGAAAAGGTTGTGGAGGAGATAGAGTCTACATATCTAACAGTTACGTTGTATACGCCTTCATTTATTCCAAGAACAGAATTTAATTTAAGACTGGTTTTAAAATCCAAGTTAAGGTCTGGATAAAGCAAAACATCTGAACTATAATTAGGACCTCTAATTTCAACCATAATTGATGCGGCTTTAAAATCTCCATGTTGATTTATGAATACCTTTTCAGAAACATGACCTTGGAGAATTGCTGTTTCTCCAAATAGATAATTTTGTTTTATTGAATTAATTGTCACAATAACATTTTGTATATCATCAGCTATAGGCACTTTTCCATTTGATGAACCAGCATTTGATTTTTCAAACTTCCAATCAATTGCACTATTATTATCTACTCCATCATAGACTCTTTGCCAAGAGGTAAAGTCATTTTTAATATCAGACATTAGCAAAGTACTATCAATTACGATATTGTTTTCATCACGGAGTTCTACGATTTCATTGATGTCTGTAAACCATACTGTTTTGTAAGAATATGTTAAAAAATCTCCTGCTTTAATTATCGTTCCAGGAGATATAGTAAGTGTCTGTTTAAGGACAGAGGTAGATGCAATCTTCCAACCTCCAATATCAACATCAGAACTAGTTGGGTTGTAAAGTTCGACCCATTCAGATGGGGAGAATGAATCATCACCTGGCGGATTGATCTCAACTTCATTAATTACAATATAATCAGCTAAAGAAGATTGTGCGCTAGCTGGATTGAGAAGCGTTATGAGTACAAGTATGGAAAATAATATAGTAATGGTCTTGATCATTGTGTTTTCCTATATGAAATAGACTAGATGCCTCTTTTTAGAATGAAATGGAGGAAAAGTTGAGCTAATTGTTAAAGTTGACCTCAGAAATATTACTTTTTTAGGGTTTTTCATGCGTAATTTTCATCATTTTGGTATTTAGAGCATGCGCATGATTGATCTCATCATTCAAAAGAAAAAAAATGTGATTTTTTATCTAACAGACACACGTTTTTTGCTAGCTTTACGGGCCAAACGAATTGGCCTGCTTGACTTTAGTTTTGATTTGTCAGTAGCAAGACTTCGCCCCTTCTTTTGAGCAGTTCTCCTAGAGGAATTTCGAATTTTTTCTTCTCGCTGGAGTTTTAGTAATTTTTCATCTGTTATTTTTCTAGATGTCTTTGTGCTAGATGGTTTTTTCTTAAGAACATTTAGGCGTCTTGTAATCCATCCCTTCTTAGATGCATCATGTCTTTTTTTGGATTCACTAGATTTAGTTACTGTTTTTTTTCTTGAAACCATGTTGTTATTTTAGTAGTGGCACCTCCCTAAAAATTATGTGTTTTTAGAATCACAATTGGGGCATTTTTTATCAATTATTTTAAAACCGCACTCCATACAGATTCCCTCACCTACATCATTTTCAATCATTTTCTTTTTTCTATGGACATATACTTTGATTCCAAAAAACAACAACATCCCAATTAAACTGGAATAAAGTAATGGGACATATTGAGTGATTCCAAGAACTACAAGGATAATTCCTGCAATTAGAATAACATCTCGTTTCTCAAAATTCAATTAAATCAAAATAATCCAGAATTGATAAAAATGTGCCGAAGCTCAGATCTATTAGGTTACTTCATATCAAGTCATTACTCTAACTCTTCCTCATTGCTTGGCGTTAACTGTATTTTATTATTTGATAATAAGGGTAGTCAAAAGTTATCTTATTTGGTCATTTTATGGTGTTTTTGCTCAAGTTTCACTAGATATACTCCAGCACCTCCAGTTAGTCCGGCAACAACTAATATGGATGAATCAATTGAGAAGAGTTCTGTAATTAGTGTTTGAGGTTAAGGTTCTGGAATTACTTTTTGAAGAGTTAGAATCATGAATTTACTTGAAGGGTTCCACCTGATTTTATCAAAACTCCGCCTCCTGGTTCTATTGTCATGTTGCTTCCAGAAGTAATAGTTATGCTTTGACCATTTGGAATTGTTAGGACTGCTCCATTTTGTACTGTGATATTTCCAACAATATGAAAAGTGGTAATGGTTATTGATGAGTTGATAATATTCTCAGCATCTAGTAAATCGGGTATTCCATCTGAATCAAGATCATTTAAAATATCATCATTTGTTATTGTACCGACTCCTTGAGCACCAATAATGTTACATCCAATACAATTTGATAAATTGACATTAAATGTCTCATCTAGCTCCCCTGTAGTATCTCCATTGACAGATACGTTGATTATCTGAGTTAATGGACCACCATCTGCAAAATTTAGGGTAGTAAGTGGATGTAAAGTATAGTCAGATGATGAGGATGCAGAGACATCTGTTGTGTTGTATTGAACAGACATTGCGCCAACACTGCTAGAACGAGTTACAGTAAAGACAAAGTTGGTAATACCCAAATTTCCTTCAACTAGAGCAACATTATCTATTGAAACGTTTCCGTTAAAGGCAATTACTTGACCAAAGGTTCGTATAGGATAATTTTTAAGATTTACACCATCAATAATTGCCCTTAGATCATTCATTAAAGTTGCATTTGGTGCATTTTTGAAAGTTCCATTTGGAAATGTTTGAGCATGATCTTGTGCATGCACAGTTACAACTGCATATCCTCGTGTTGCTATACTAGTATCAATGTCTGCTAATATCTGAGTATTTGAATAACGAACATCAGGGTCCGGGAAAAAGTCAATAAATTTAACATCTGAGGGTAAGTGATATAGTCCTCGAGAATCTACAATGTTACTAATACCGTCTGCAACAAAATGAGGGTTAGGATCGACATCACCTTCAGAACTAATTGTTTCAAAGTCTGTGGCAACCAGGGCATCTAGTGTAGTATTATTAAACGCGTTTAATGGAGGGACAAAAAATGTTGTATTGCTGCCAAAAATTAACTTTGCCTTATCTTGTCCAAGTTGTAAATGATTTGTTTGCTCGGTCAAATTAAACGTGGTAAAGTCTGTATGATTCCATCCATGGTTAAACAATTTAAACAATCCAGAAGTGACTCCTGCTTTTGCAGGATTTACCACAGTTGTATCACCCCCAAAAACTGCAAATATTGGCCCTATTGAGAGAAATTCATCTCTTTGGGTAAATTCATCCATAATGGCTACCTGTACGGTGCTAACAAAAAAATCCTGCAAGTCATCCATTCTAAAAATAACACAATTGCACCCATTTAGCACACCTGCTTCTACATTGGCATCTTTGACACTAGATGATTGTTCACTTGTATATTCTGAATAGTGTGTCGGAATTTCTGATGTACCATCTGCGGAAATACCTTCGCCTACACCTGGACCATTAGGATCTGCAATGCTGTACAGTCCTGTATCGATTTGCTCTTGCGTAAATTCAGTTTCAGCTAATGCACTTGTAGATGAACTTACAACAAGAATTAAAGCCAGAACGCTCATCAACAATTTATTTGAATAAATTAAAACCAAGTAATTAATATTAAAAAGTCGCCTTATTACAGTTTTACGCAAAAGTTTGGATTACTTACATCCTTTTAAGAATAGGTACATACATTATGAGGATAAAACACTAGGATAATCCTTATGTGTTTGAAGAATCTATTTTAGACTTGAACAACTATTCTCTAACTCTAAACTTTACCAGACATACTCCAACACCGAGAACACTAGCTACTGTTGGGACCCTAGGTAATGGTTCCACCAGATCTAACCAAGACACCACTGCCGGACTCTATTGTCAAATTAAAATTTGCAAAGTCAATATCTAATGTTGTTTCATTAGGAATCTCTAAGACTGAATTATTTTGAATAATTACATTTGCAGGTGCAGAATTACTTAAAGATAGGAAACAACTAGAAGTAATTATCCAATCTCCTGACACAGGTGGAGAACAAGGAAAATTAATCTCTATAATTATTGAGATTTGCTCAACATCATTTTTGTTCCCTGAATCAGTTACATTTGCAGTTATGGCATGAGTTCCAATTGATAAAGAAGAATTAGTAAAAGATCCACCAGTCCCAATTAAACCACCAAGGTCAGATGTCCATTCTAAAAGGGAACTAATAGATCCATCTTCTAAATCATTTGCAGTAGCATTAAACAAAATGGACTCTCCAACTGAGAAGGCAGTGCCATTAGCTGGAGAAATGATTGTTATTTCAGGGTCAGTGTTTACAGTTATTGTTACTTGCATCTGTTTTGAATCCGATGAACCATTGGTGTCTGTTACATTTGCAGTTATGGCATGAGTTCCAATTGATAAAGAAGAATTAGTAAAAGATCCACCAGTCCCAATTAAACCACCAAGGTCAGATGTCCATTCTAAAAGGGAACTAATATCTCCGTCGTCAATATCCAATGCAGTTCCAGAAAATGCTATGGATTCACTCTCAGTAAAATTTGATCCGGTTAGAGGAGAAATAATTGTTACTTCTGGAGGTTCATCAAATAGAAAAATCAAATCTAGTCGCCCATTCCCATAAAGGAAATCAAATCCGGGTTCACCCAGATCTATCGCATTGTTTTTTAATTCATTTTGAACTTGTAGCGGACTCCAGCTGGGATGTTTATCTAAAATTAGGGCTGCAGCCCCAGATACATGGGGAGCAGCCATTGAAGTTCCCTGTAATGATTTCCACCCAGATAAATCACATAGATTGCAAGGGCCAGTAGGGACAGTTGATGTAATCGATACACCTGGAGCAACAACATCTAATTCAATCCCTCCATTGGAAAAAGATGCTCTTACATTACTTTTATTCACAGAACCAACAGCAAGAACATTTGTACCACAGGCAGGTGACGCCATTTCATCTTCAACACCATTATTCCCTGAGGCTGCAACAACTACAACTCCCAGATTAGTTGCATTATTTGCTGCCATTGCTATAGGTTCCCCATCGCAGCTGCTAGAAAAAAGTGTAAGGGTGCCTAGACTAAGATTAATTACATTAGCTCCATTTTCCACACACCACTCTATTCCCGCAATGACATCGCTAGCATCACCCATGCCATTAGAATTGAGAACTTTTGCAGCCATCAATGAAGCTCCCGGAGCCAACCCGCTGAAAGTGTTGTTTGTAGAAGAAACTATTCCTGCAACATGGGTTCCATGTCCATAGTCATCTGTTGCATCGAGATCATCATTAACAAAATCAACCTCTGCAATCAGTTGATTTAATGCAGGATGAGAATCTTCTACTCCAGAATCAACTACACAAACTTTTACTCCTGAACCAGTATAACCATTTGAATGAGGGATTTCTCCATGAACTTGCTGTAATGAATCAGATAAAAAAGAACGGATCGGATAATCTTCAAAAACTTTTACTACATGGGGTTGTTGTTCAAAGCCTTCTTTGATTGCACTTAAAGAAGTTTCATTTTGAATATCAATTGTCATTCCGTTAAAAATTGAATAATCATAAAGTTTAGTGTAGTTTTGTGGAAACATACTGCTTTTTTGTATTTGTGAAAGCTCCTCATCAAAAAGAATTATTAGTCGATTTGAATGTGATTTTTCTTTAAATTCCTGATGGTAATTTTCTGTAAAACTAGGTTTGGAAATATTTTCAGTATTTGTATTCTCGGTTTGAGCATTTACAGGGGTAATACTTGACACAATTCCTAATAACAGCACAAAAACCATCGAATAGAAAAAAATCATCATATTTTTGCACAATATTAAAAATTTTAAAAAATCGGTCTATTAAGTATGAGGTTCTGTAACAAAAAATTAATATAAAATAAAAATAATTATAATAGAATTACGCCTGATCTACTCTAAACTTTACCAGATATACTCCAGCCCCGACAAGCCCTTTGTTGTAATCATTAAAAGTTTTAGAAAAAATAATTTGAAATTCTTTTTTGTAAAGTTCTTGATTTGATAATACGATAATGAAAATGGGACCGGCGCGATTTGAACACGCGATCTCTGCGTCCCAAACGCAGAATCATACCAAGCTAGACCACGATCCCAACAAATCATAAAAAATACCCAATTTAAGCTTCACAGATGAAAACCAGTGGAATTTTTATTTCCAAAACTTTAGAGAAACCTAAATCAATGTAAATTGTATGGGTTTTTTGATATAATTACTGATGTCTTTTTTGATAATAATTTCATGTTGAAAATCAAACCACGTTTGATAAAAATAAAAGACTGAGGAAATCAGAGACAAGAAAAATCGTCCCAAAAAATTTGGCAGGCCTAGTAATCAAATACTAGATGAAAATGGTATAGTAATCATTTTCCTATGTCTTTGGTAATAATTGATTAAATTATATACTAATAATCAAGGTTCCACCAAGATTTATCAATATACCCCCTCCAGATAATATATTAGCACCAAATCCAGATGGAATAGTCAATGTAATTCCTGAGGGAATGGTCAATACTGCACCGGTCTGAATATTTACATCACCAGCTGCATTTGCACTTGCAGTCATTGTACAGCTAACTGTAACCACCCAATTACCAGCTCCTGGAGGGGTGCACAATGAAGGAGCTGAAACATTGTTTTCAACTTTAACTGTAATAGAGGTACCATTATCAGCTAAATATGAAACAGTTACATTGTTTTGGGTGAAATTCTGTCCTACAACTAAATTCGCATCTTTCCAATCAGCATTAGTAGATGCACCATTTACATCAACTAGTGCTGCCTCAGCCGTTAAATCCCATGTTCCAGAATGGCCGGCATCCCTAACATGGTACATCAACAACCCCTTTTTATTTTCTGGAGTATGATCAAAGATATCATTCACTCGGGTCTCTAAAGTGTAAAATTCATTTGGTAAGCCTGCGCCAAATGGAATTTTTGCCATTAGGACACCAGGACCAGGAGAAGGATCACTTAGTTTATCCAAAGTAAAAGTGGCAGTCATATTATCAGAAACTGTAATGATATCTTCAGATGCTATCCATTTTGCATGATCTCTGTTGTAGGCAATTGGCCCTGCGTTGTTCTCTGCAACACTCTCAGCCCCTTTACTCATAATTGACCATGGATCATTGTAAGGTCCATTATTACCAGGAGAAAAGGTGTGAGTGTGGTCCCAATCTAAGGTGTGTCCAAATTCATGAGCAGGTATGCCAATTCCACCTCGATAGCTTGTATCAACTGAGAATTTACCAAATAAATTAGAATCTGGAAGATATGAAATCAAGACAGATCTTAATCCTTGAGATGGAGTGATTGGTACAGGACCAAGGAAGGCAAATGCACATGAACAGCCATTAGGTTGTGCTCCAAAAGACATTGTATTGAAAATCAAAAATAGGTGATCAATATCATCATTATCAACACCATTTGTTATGTCATATCCAAAGTCCCCAGTTGTGGTGTTCCACATATTTTGTGTCTCATTATCTGCGCCGTTAAAATCTATTTCACCAGATGCCTCAGCTGCATCTATTGCATGTGCGGTAAAATTGAAGATTAGCTCATTAGAGAGGATGGTATTATAGAAAGAAGCACTATTTGGAAGACTGGCCCAGTTTTTTATTCCTGATGATGTGATATTTAATTTCCCATATGATGCATCATTAAAATAATTTTTCAGAGATGGTACCCCACCAGTAGAATTGAAAAAAGTGTTGTTAAAATATGCAGTATCATGTCGTTCATCTGGAAAATCATTAAATTTTGAGAGTATTACGTAAGATTGTATTGTACTTGGAACATTCCTTCCTTCAACTCCACTTTGTGCAATGCCGGGAAGACCTGATGTTGGAGAGGGGTTAGGGTTAATTTTTTCAATAGAATCAATCATTATTGGCACCTCATTAACAGAATTAGAGAAGGATACAATAGAATTTGATGTGTATCCTCTCACCACAACATTTTCAGATACTAAATCCATTAACGAGTTTGAAGGATTTGTAAATTCTAACTGATATGGAGTAGGGTTATTTGCAAGTGGGTTATCAACAAAAAGATAGTATTTCATATCATAGGTCCCATCAGCATAAATTATTTCAAGAATGTTAAATTGACCTTCCAATTCTATAGAATCATTTTGATTTGGATCTGACGTTTCACCAAAAACCATATTTTCATTATTAATAGATACAAAAATTAGAGATGCAAAAACGAATGAAAATCCCAATAAAGTAAAAAGGCGCATAATTATCACAATCAATAAAGAATAATTAACTTTATCCTAACGTCCAACCACGTTCAATAAGTTTGGTTTTGGTATTAGAAGTCACACAGGCAGGGGAGTTATCATTGGCTTTTAAGACGAGTTCAAGATTATCTCTACATACAATATCATTAGAAGAAATTCCTGCACGATACAACATTAGTGGTGGCAATAAAAATTCCTCATCCGGATTAAAATTTAAAGCACTAAAAGAGTAGGGAGAGATCTGATATTCTCCATCTACCTCATTTAAAAATAAAAAAACCCTGTCATTTACATTAAAGATGTGCTCTATTGAGAGATGAATTTCACTACTCTTAGCACCACTGCCTATAACAAAAACGGTACTTGATGTTTGTGGATTTTTCATGAATTTTTCGACGTTGATTTCATATTCTGTAAATCCCTCAGTTGGATTCTCGATGAGAGAGATCACATTACCAACTAAGATCGTTTCATTTTCTTGATATAGCTCAAGATTTGTCTTCGGTAATACATAGGCATAAGAATCAGATAGACCAAAAGCAACTATTGAAAATATCAAGAGAGTTATAATACCAAAAAAGAAAGTTTTGTTTATCATTTTTATATATTTATTAACAAAATATTTCCTTAAAACCTTTTCACATCTTTGATTACATTGCCATATTTCTGACAGATAATCATTTTAAAGGCAATTCAAAGAACAAACACATTGCAAATGGAGGAATACATCAAAGCAGGTAAAATTGCCTCTGAAGTCCGTGAACTAGTCAGAAGAAAGGACTGGATTGGCAAAACAGTTTATGAAATATGTGAAGGAGTAGAGAATGAAATTATCAAACGAGGTGCAAAATGTGCATTTCCAGTAAATGCAAGCATTAACGAGATTGCAGCTCATTACACTGCAGAGCCAAATGATCCAATAACAATTAAAGATTCAGATTTGGTAAAAATTGATCTTGGAGTCCAAATTAACGGATTCATTGCAGATACTGCTGTTACTGTATGCTATGATCCCAAATATGATGGTCTGGTACAAACAGCAGAGGACGCATTAGAAAAGGCAATGTCCATGGTAAAGATTGGTGTAAAGGTAAGTGATATTGGAAGGGCAATTGAATCCACAATCAAACAAATGGGATTCAAACCAATTGTAAATCTAAGTGGGCATTCTCTAGGCCAGTATACAATTCATGCAGGAAAAACCATTCCAAACGTATGGTCAATCGGGGGATTTACTCTATCCGGTGACTCAGCCTATGCATGTGAACCATTTGTAACAACATCTGAGGGAGGAGGTTTTGTAAGAAACGGAAAAATAAAAAATATTTTTGCCTTAAATTCAAGAAAAAAAACAAAAAATGAAGATGCCGATAAATTACTGGATTTCATATGGGAGAATTTCAACATGCTTCCCTTTGCATTACGATGGATTACAAATCAATGGGAAGAAAAAGAAGCCAGGAGTCTGCTAGATATTTTAATTAAAAAAAAGGCAATACAGGCATATCCAATACTAGTTGAAATTCATGAGCAAAGAGTTGCCCAAGCTGAGCATACCTTTATCCCAAATGAAACTGGAGTTACAATAACTACTATTTCTCAATAAGAAATTTTTTGCAACAAATTTACCAAATTGAAAAAATGTAGAGAATTATTATTTTTGTTAATTTTCAATAGTTTCACCAAAGATTTTATCTATTTGCATAACACCGTCACATGAATTACACTTTATGGTATTTGCAAAAACATAGTCACCTTCTTTATAATTTCTTTTTTTTTCAAATTTGCATAATGGACATTTCTCTACGACATATGTGACTGTGATTTTTTCTTTTGAAAACATTATTGAGACACACCTATGGTATTTCCCACACCAATTAATAAAACGGATTGTCCAGGTTTTGTATTTTCGTGAATCATTTCGTAAACTTGAGAGCGAACATTCTCTGCCTGGTTTGCAATATCTTTTGTCATCAAAGTTATTGCTTCTTTAATAGATTGTTTAATTACAATTGCAAAAATTGGAATATTATTTTTAGTAGCAATATCTTCAATTACAAATCGTTCAGTTCCAATACCACCTATTGCGGCCCCAAATCCCTGTGCAGTTATTGCAGAATCTTCACCCTCCATCTTTAATGCAGCATCTACCATTATGATAATATCAGGTTTATTTTTTGAAACTATAATTTCCACAGCATCACCTGGTCTACCAACACTTGAACCAGGCCCCTCAGCTTTTAGTAAAAATAATTTTCGTTCATCATACATCTTTTCACTAACCACAGTTTGAAAGGCTATCATCTCCTTTTTGGTATCAAGCATCATTTTTCCCACTACCATAGGTCCGATTCCATCACCTACAGGTTGTCCCAATTTAAAAGCAGGAATAGCTTTGGATATCGCTTCTGCCTCTTCCATAATAAAGGGCAAGATCATCTGTACGGGTAAAATTAGCGGATAGTTATTTTGTTTTTTTGCAGTCAAATACATGTGATTAATTATCTTGTAAATCATATGAAGTGACGTTGCAATCTCAAGAAGAGTAGTGACCTTGCTTAATTCAATTTCATCTATTGCTGGCGATAGGGATTTGACGTGATTTCTAGAAAAATCCTCTCTTGCCCTTACAGTATGTCTTACCTTGTCTACTATTCCAGTTGGGTCCATATCTACAGGCATTATTGTAAAATAATCCAAAAATCGGTCAATTTTTTTGGTCGGGTCGTCCTTGGGAATCATACTTTTCTTAACGTATTCAATTAGTTCTTTGCGTGCATCAACTCTGTACATGTCCAATTTTTTAATACCTTTTTTAATCTCGCCTGATGTGACGTATAATTGGATTCTTTGACCATAGAAAACAAAAAGGATAATCGGCAGTATCCAAATTAACATCATCAAAGGATTAGAATCATCACTAAATCCAAACAATTGATCAAGATCAATATTAGTAAAATCTGCCATCATCTCCACATACTTGGAATCCAAATTTAATGATTCGTATGAATCTGAACTTTGTCGTTAAATTAGGATAGTTTCACCATTAAATCAAAAAACACATAATACAAAAATAGGATTTCCAGTCATTCTCGTAAATATTTGGAGGTATCAAAATGAAATTAACAAGATATGTGCCAGTGAATAAAAAATGTGAATCCATTGTAAGACGAAGAAAAGTGGGATGTATCTAAACTTGGAGTTAAAAATAATTTTAATTTATTTTATTGGACTTCCTAGTGGAACGTCATCATTTACCGTTAGCCAGAAGGGTTTATCATCAACGTCTGCTGCGAGTAGCATTGCATTAGATTCAACTCCTGCCATTTTTTTTGGTTCAAGATTTGCAATAACTATAACAATTTTACCTACAAGATCTTCTGGTTGATAATACTGTGCACCACCAATAATTACATCTCGCTTTTCATCTCCTAAATCAATGGTTCCTTTAATTATCCTTGATTTTCCCGGAATAGGTTCGGTTTCTATAATTTTTGCAACACGTAAATCTAATTTTGCAAAATCATCATAGGAGATATTTGGCATAAAGAGACCTGAATCATCCTGTTAAAATGAATTTCGAAAGTCACAAAAGATCTTTTTTTTGTATTCCGCTGGTCTCGATATCATATCTAAGCGGTGCAGGTAATTCAAGATATTTTTTGCTAGCTAAAATTAAAATTTGCTCGTCTGGAACGTTTACTTTTTTTAATAATTTTCCACGTTGATGTGCATACGCATTTGTCCAAAATGTTGCAGCATCAAAGGTTCCAATTTTTGTCATAGTGTTTCGTATTCCATTTTATTGAAAGGACTGTGACGGAAGAGTGGCATATGCCGTTAGAACTGGAGTTACTGTTCTGGATTTTAGGCATGATGCCCATCACAGTCTAAATTATCATCGAGTGTAATCTAATATATTTACTGCGACAAGTAATCCTTAGTCATGGGAGTAATTGAAACTTCAATTAAGATTAATTCTACCTCTGAAAAAGTTTGGGAAGTAGTATCAGATATTGATAATGAGCCTAAATTTTGGAAGGGGACCAAAGAGGTCAGAAATATCTCAAAGGAAGGAAATACCGTAATTCGTGAAATTGTCATTGCTTTTAGAGACCAAAAATGCCTGCAAGAAGTAACAATGCATCCCAAGGAAAAGATTGTAGCGGTATTTACAAAGGGAATAATCAATGGACGTAAGACTATCAAACTAAGTCCTCAAGGGAATCAAACTCTTCTTGAAGTAACATGGGATATACAACTCTCAGGGCTCATGAGCATGTTTACAGGAATGATAAAAAAACATATCAAAAGTGGTACGGATTTGGCATTACAAAGCATCAAAGAAGAACTAGAGAAATAAGGTACAAAAATGATAATTGAGATTTTTAATTATTCTCTTACGGCAATTTTGATTGGAATCTGCGGAGCTTGGGTTTTTTTAATAAAGTCAATGATAAATTCTTTAAGATTAACTCCATATCTAGATAAATTTGATAAAGTAAAACACAATAATCCCAAAGTGTCAATTATTCTTCCTGCAAGAAATGAAGAAGACTTTCTTGCTAAATGTTTGGATACCTTAATTGATCAAGACTATTCAAACTATGAAATAATTACTATTGATGATTCATCAGAGGATTCTACTAGGAGTATTATTTTAGAATATTCAAAAAAAAATCCGAAAATAATTCCAGTTTTGGCAAGACCCAAGCCAGATGGGTGGATGGGTAAAAATTGGGCATGTATGGAAGGTTACAAAAAAGCAACTGGGGAATTATTGTTATTTACTGATGCAGATACAAAACACGGTAGTAATGTTATATCATTGGCAGTATCACATTTACTTTCTTTTAATCTTGATGCGTTAACTGTAATTCCAAGATTGGTGGCCATAGATTTTTGGACAAAAATTACACTTCCGATGATATCCACATTTTTACACACAAGGTTCTCAGCTATTAGAGTAAATGATCCTTCAAAGAAGACAGGGTATTTTTTTGGGAGTTTTTTCATCCTTAAAAAAAAGACATACGAGGATGTGGGAACACATGAATCTGTAAAACAAGAAATTATTGAAGACGGGGCACTTGGAAAAAAAGTTAAAGACTCAGGCTACAAAATGAAGATGGTTAGAGGAGACCACCTAATTGATGCAATATGGGCACGTGATAAGAGTACTCTTTGGAATGCCCTCAAAAGATTAATGATTCCACTATATCTTCAAAGTCACGGGATCTCTGTTGGGATATTTTTTGCAGTTTTGTTTTTGCTTTTTATGCCATTTCCAATTTTGGTCTATTCTTCATTTCTTACTTTTGAAAACTTATCAAACTCGTTGGTGTTTGTATCATCTTTAATTGCCTCAATATTGATCTATACTGGAGCTGTAATTGAGGTCAAAAAAGGATTACAGCTCAAATTGATTTATGCTCTATTTGGGCCCATTGGAAGTCTTGTTGTAGTATTAGGATTCTTAAGTGGATTATTTCAGGCAAGAAAAGACGCCTCTATTTCTTGGAGAGGGAGAAATTACTCCATGAAGGATCATATTCAAGATTCAATTAGGATTTAGGAGAAATCCTTTTACTTATTGAATATGAAATCAAAGTCTTATGGATAATTCAAGCGTCATTGTTGGAGGAATTACAGGAGCTGTAATAGTACTAGTCCTTTTTGCATTTGTCATGATTCCGCCTTCTACTATCACAAGACCGGAAATCGCTGTACCTAATGGAAATGATCCAAGCATAGTAGGTGAAACAACCACATCGTATTCAAAATCTCTATCTTTAATTGAAATATTCAAAAATTCAGAGCCAGGAGTAGTAAGAGTAAATGTTCAAAGAACTCAAGACGATCTTAGTCCGACTGGAGTAGGATCTGGTTTTGTTTTTGATAAAAAAGGGCATATCATTACTAATGCACATGTTGTAGAAGGAGCAACAAAGGTAGTCATTACATTCTTGGATGGAAGATCATATAATGCAGAAATAGTTGGTGTCGATACATCTACAGATGTTGCCGTAATCAAAGTTAATGCAGACTTGTCTTTGTTGCATCCACTATCTCTAGGCGACTCTTCAAATCTCCAAGTAGGTGAACCGATTGCAGCTATTGGTAATCCCTTTGGCCTATCAGGTTCAATGACATCAGGAATCATAAGTCAATTAGGTCGCTTGTTGCCCTCAGAATCTGGATTCTCTATTCCAGATGTAATTCAGACAGATGCTGCCATTAATCCTGGAAATTCAGGAGGTCCTCTACTAAATATGCGAGGAGAGATAGTTGGCATAAACACTGCAATACAATCTGCAACAGGAGAATTCACGGGAGTTGGATTTGCAGTACCATCACAAACACTAGTCAAGGTTGTTCCAAATTTAATACAAAACGGCGAATACAAACATCCCTGGATTGGAATTTCAGGAAGAGATATCGATCCTGATCTGGCAAATGTATTAGAGTTAAAGGACGCTGTCGGGTTTTTAGTAGTCACTGTTATTCCGGACAGTCCAGCCTCAAAGGCAGGCATACGTAGTTCTGATAATATTAAGGAGGTGGGAGGAGTTCAATACACCATTGGGGGAGACATCATATTATCTGTGGATGGAATTGATGTAAGAAAAATATCAGATATTTTGATTCATCTGCAAAGGGCAAAATCTGTGGGCGATGAAATGATCTTAGAGATACTCAGAGACGGACGGACAACTAATTTAGTGATCGTTTTAGAAGAGAGACCAAATGGGGAATAATGCAATACAACATTAAATACTTCTAAGAATGCATTTTTCTAATGAATAAACTCATGTTAAGATCTGAAAGTTTAAACCACGTTTTAGAAAATAAAATGATTTCATTTGAGGATGCTCTTAATATTTATCAGGATGCAGATACTAACCCATCGGAATTATTTTCAACAGCACAAAACTTGAGAAAAAAATTCAAAGGCTCAACTGTGACATTTTCAAAAAAAGCTTTTTTCAACATCATAAACATGTGTAAAGATACCTGTACTTATTGCACCTACAAGTCTGAACCAGGAGAAGGTAAACTCTCAATGATGTCAAAACAAGACATAAAACAAATGCTGACCCTTGCCAAGAAATACAAGTGTGTAGAGGCATTATTTGTAACAGGAGAACGACCTGAACAAAGATACCCAGAAGCAAAAGATTGGCTTCAAAAAAATGGTTTCAAATCAACTGCGGAATATCTAACTCATGCCTCAGAGTGGGCGCTAGAAGAAGGTCTTTTTCCTCACACAAATGCGGGAAATCTTACCATGGATGAATTGAAGGAATTACAAAAAACAAATGTGTCAATGGGTTTAATGTTAGAAAATAGTAGTGAAAGACTTTCAAATAAAGGAATGCCACACTATTTGGCTCCAAGTAAAAAACCAAAAACAAGATTAGAAGCGTTAGAAAACTCTGGAAAATTAAAAATTCCAATGACTACTGGGGTACTAGTAGGAATTGGTGAAACACCTAAAGAAATTATTGAATCTATTTTTACAATAAAAAAACTACATGAGAAATATGGAAACATACAAGAAGTAATCTTGCAAAATTTTCAACCAAAACAAGACACAAAGATGAGTGAGGTTCCATCAGCTGAGGAAAACTATTTCAAAATTATTGTTGCCTTGTCCAGAGTCATCATGCCAGAAATGAATATCCAAATTCCTCCAAATTTATCACCAAAATCTTACCAAGGTTTTCTGTCAGTTGGAATTAATGATTGGGGAGGGATTTCTCCACTTACACCAGATTACGTGAATCCAGAGTTTTCTTGGCCAGAGATAAAAAAAATAGAGGAGAATTCCCAAAAAGGAGGTTTTGATTTAAAATGCAGATTTCCAATTTATCCGGAATTTTTCTCATTTATTAGTAAAGAGTTAAGAGACAAGATGGCGGTAATTGAAGATGAAGAAGGATTGGTAAAGGAGAGCCATTGGAGATGACAGCAAATATTGATTCGTTGTTTAGAAATGCAGATCCCATAGTTTCAGATATTTTAAACAAAGCACTATCAGAAAAAGAAATATCTGCAGACGAAGGTCTTGCTCTTTACAATTCAGAAGGAATTGATTTTCATTTAATTGGATTGACTGCCGATGAGCTTAGAAGACGAAGAGTTGGAAATATCGTAACATATGTGGTTAATAGAAATATCAATTTTACTAATGTCTGCATCAAACAATGTGGATTTTGTGCATTTAGCAGGGACTTTAGAGAAGAAGAAGGATATTTTCTACCCACTGAAGAAATTGTCCGTAGGGCAAAGGAGGCACATCAATTAGGAGCAACTGAGGTATGTATCCAAGCCGGACTTCCCCCAGATATGGAAGGGGATTTGTACGAAAATATTTGCATGGCGATAAAAAAAGAAATTCCAGATATTCACATTCACGGATTTTCACCCGAAGAGGTTCTTTATGGTGCAACAAGATCAAACACCACAATTGAGGAATATCTAAAGAGGTTAAAGGACGCAGGAGTAAATACACTTCCTGGAACAGCAGCCGAGATTTTGGATCAGGATCTACGTGATAAAATTTCTCCAGGAAGAATCAGTGTGAAAGACTGGATTAAGGTCATCAAAACAGCCCATAAAATTGGAATAAACACCACATCAACTATGATGTTTGGACACGTAGAGACTCCAAAAGATAGAGTAGACCACATTGCAAAGATTAGAGAAATTCAAAAAGAGACTGGGGGATTTACAGAGTTTGTACCCCTAGATTTTATTCATAGTGAAGCTCCAATGTACAAACATCAATTACACGAAGGAATCAAACAAGGGGCAAGTGGAAAAGAGGTTTTACTAACTCATGCCATTTCAAGGATTATGCTAAACAATTACATCGACAATATCCAAATGTCATGGGTAAAGGAAGGTCAAAAAATGTCACAGCTTTTACTAATGTGGGGAGCTAATGATTTTGGAGGGACTTTGATTAATGAAAGCATTTCAACATCAGCTGGTTCTGAACACGGGCAATTATTAAAACCAAAAGACATCAAGCGAACTGTAAGAGAGATTGGAAGAATTCCAGCAGAGAGAAATACAAATTATAAAATTTTAAAGAAATTTGAAAATACAAATGATTCAGAAGAGGCACTTGACAAAGTTGAGGATATTTCAAAATTTGGATCTTATGTGGAGTTAGTTAAAATAGACAAATACAGGTATCAAAATCCAAGGAAAAAATAATTGTCTGCCTTAGATAAGGCCCTAGATTATTCAAGAAAATTAAAAATTGATGAATGTGAAATTGTACATGTTGAACGAAAAATAACAACTATTCGAATTACAGATTCAGAAATTTTTGAATTAAAACAAAATTTGGATGAAAGATATGGAATCAGATTAATTCAAGATAAAAAAATATCTTCTATTCAAACTAGTGATGAAAATGAAATTAACAAATCAATTGATGACTCTCTTCAAATAATTCCCCATCTAAAGCCAAGAGAATTTTGGAAATCTCTTCCTCATGAACTAAAATCTAATAGTTTGGATGGTACATATGATAAAAAATTAGCTGAAATTTCAGGATCAGAAATAGCGGATATCGCACAAGATATGATAAATCATACATTAGACCAAAAAATAACTGCGATATCAGGATCAATTAACATCGTCTCTGAAAAATTTCAAATTGCAAATTCTAGTGGCCTCTCAGCTACGGATAAGGGAACATACATTTCAGGAATTATCAATGCGGATTCAAATATTGGCATGTCAGAGGTTTCAGGAATAGGTCAAGGGTGTTGTAGAACCTTAGAAAAGTTTTCTGCAGAACAGATAGGGACAGAGGCCAAAACAATGTGTGTTGAATCCATAAATCCTAAAAAATGTGAAACTGGAGAATACACAATTGTTTTTGAGCCGTATTCAGTTGGAGAACTTTTAGCATTTGTAATTGCTTCAAATTTTAATTTTAAAACATATTCAGAAAAAAGAAGTTGCTTTTCTAACAGGTATAACGAGAAAATAGCAGTTGATGAATTTAGTTTGATTGATAATCCCCATATTTCTCAAGGCATCGGATCAAAAGTATTTGATGATGAGGGAGTAAAAACAAAATTCAACACATATGTTGATAATGGTTTGTTTACAGATACCTACAGTAATCTTTTTGATAGTTTCAAAGAAAACAGAGAATCTACGGGAAACGCCTCAAGACCAGGATCACCTATGGGAAGAAGTGCAGAAGCCATTCCAGTGTCAATGCCGCATAACCTACAAGTCAAATCTGGAAGTTCATCTCAAGAAGATATGATAAAGGACACCAAACACGGGTTACTTGTTGGAAGGCTGTGGTATACTTATGCAGTCAATCCCATAAAGGGTGATTTTTCATGTACTGCTAGAAGTGGAATTAGAATAATTGAAAATGGTAAAATAAAAAATCCCGGCAAATCAGTGAGAATCATCCATAATTTGCCTAGCCTATTACAAAATATCTCTTCGATTGGAAATAACGAAAAAAATGTCCTCCAATGGGCATCACTTCCATCAATCACCCCATCAATTAAAGTAGAAAAAATCAAGGTAATTTCAATTTAGAAATCAAGTTTGATAAAAATAGGAGATATTAGGCACAAAAATAGATCATATGACAAATGTTGCTATAAGAAAAATAACATATGCAATTGCCAAAATAATGCCCATTACCTTGCTAATCACACCCATTTTCAAAGCTACAAGTAATGATGCACTAAATGCAATCATTATTGCGTAATCAATAAAGACATCAGATGCAATAACCACACTACCAAGTGCTGCACCCACACCCATTATCATCAAAATGTTGTAAATGTTACTTCCAATAATATTACCAACACCAATATCAGTATGTCCCTTACGAATTGCAATAACAGAAGTAATCAATTCCGGAAGAGAAGTTCCAATTGCAATTACTGTAAGTCCAATTAGTTTTTCAGATAAACCAAATTCTTTTGCCAAGACTACAGAGTTTTCAACAGTAAGATAAGCACCGGCACCAAGTAATGTTACACCTAGTCCAATTAATCCTACAGCTTTTGGATATACATTGGTCTTTGAGATATTTTTTATTTCATTTTCATCATTTTCAATTCTTTGTTTCTTTGCATCTCGAAAAGTAAAAATTGTAAATGCCACAAGAGATCCTATCAAAAGTATTCCATCATATTGTGAAAGCTCACCATCTAAAGATAAGACAACAAGCAAAAATGAGACACCCAACATGATAGAAATTTCTTTTCGCATTGTTTCTCTACGAATTACAAGTGGAACCATTATTGCTGCAATACCAATAACCAATCCAATGTTTGCGATGTTACTTCCGATAATATTTCCTAAAATTATCCCACTGTGATCACCTGCTGCTGCGATGGTTGCAGCTAATTCAGGAGTAGAGGTGCCATATGCAACTACAGTCATACCTATTATCAAATTACTTATTCGTAGTTTTTTGGCAATTATTACACCCCCATTTACCAGCCAGTTTCCACCAAAACATAACATTGCAAGCCCAACTGCAGTTAGTACTACGTTAATTGCAATATCCATACTGAGGGTTCACTCTGAGGTTGTTTAAATTCGATGATTTATCATAAATTCACAATTCTAGCAATCAAAATAGATTCGCCAGGCTCCAAAAGAGTGTAAAAAAATCATCCACATAGGCAAGCAAAACACTAGGTTAACATTAATAAGGTAATGTACCGTACCATACAGTATGATGCGAGCAAGATTAACATATGTACCCATAGAGGTAGCAGATCAATTTGAGGATTTTATTATCAAAAGAGACGAGCAAGTATTAGATGCAGTAAAAGCAAGAACAAAGGATTACAGCACATTGACACTGTTAAAACTGTTGTACCAACTCAAAGAAAATCCCGTGACATTTTCAGAACTATATTCAAAGTCAAAGATTAGAATGAAAAGATCATTTTTAAACTATTTACACTTGTGTGTAGATTATAATTTTATTCAAAAAAAACCAGTCGGAGCAAATGTCATTTATTCTATAACAGACAAAGGAAGAGTAATGTTGAATTTGTTTATTCATAAAAATAATTAGACTGAAATCTACGTTCTGATAATAGAGAGATCGTTCAAGAAAATTGTACTTTGTGGCCATATGAGGTGTTAACGAGTTTATCGACTGTCAGTAAAAATAGTATCCCCACCAGCTAGGCACAAAAAATACAAAAAACTAGGTAATGTTCTACGTTATGATTTGTTGGAGAATGTTTTTCTAATTTTAAAATAAGTAAATTCATGGGAAGTCTTTACACTACACAATATTTCGATCTCAAACTTGATGAATGGAAGAGGACATTTAGGTTTCCTGTGAATTTTGAATGTATGAGGGATAGTTGCACGATCGAAATAGTTGATTTGGAAGAAAAAACTCACAAGATGACTTTTCAAAAAGGTGGGACAATGAAATTTGAAAAAATTGAGGGAAAATTCATGTTATCTTGGAATGACAATGACTTGATTTGACTCTCAAGGGTCATAAATCACATTACAACGTAAAATTCTCATCCTTCCCAAAAAATAAAAACTAATACATGCCAGGATTTTAATTAAAACCTATAATGTCTGAGGAAATAAAATCAAATGATTCTGCTCAAAATACAGAGTCGGATGCTAAATTAACAAATACAGATTCCTCTAATAATTATACAACCCAGGATAAAACTAGTACCGTAAAAAATTCAACTAATAATAACTTGATAAAAATTACAGTCATTGCAATTGCAATTGCCACATTTTTGGCAGGATTTACTTTGGCAAATACTCTAAATGATTCAGAGTCTGAAATAACACAAGAAGACATTAGAGTATTAGAAGAAAAAATAGAAAATCTAAAGGTATCTCCTGCATCTCCTCAACCAGCCCAAGCAGCGTAACCAACCCAACCAGAAATCTTTACAATATCCCTTGATGATGATCCAGTAAAGGGGGATCCTAATGCACCAATTACAATTGTTGAATTCTCAGATTTTCAGTGTCCATTTTGTTCTAGGTTCGTTGTACAAACACTTGGAGAACTAGAAGAAAATTATATTGATACTGGTAAAGTAAAATTAGTATACCGAGATCTTCCTTTAGGTAGCCTGCACCCAAATGCAAGAGCCGCTCATATTGCAGCTGAATGTGCTGATGAACAAGGAAAGTTTTGGGAGTATCATGATATTTTGTTTGAAAATCAAGTCCAATGGAGCCGTCTTGGAACTGGTGAATTGGATAATTCTCTAGTAAAATATTCCCAAGACCTTGGCCTGGATGTTACAAGTTTTGAGACCTGTCTTAGTTCTGATGAGATTGCAGATGAGGTAGACCAAGATGCTCTGGAGGCTAGAAACTATGGGGCATCTGGAACACCTACATTTTTCATAGGGAATGAAAAAGATGGATTTACTAAACTAGTCGGAGCTCAGCCCTACTCTTCATTCAAGCAAGTAATAGATTCTCAGCTTGGTTGATGTTTTGAAATTATTATCTGGCTCTAGAAGATAATTTTGGATTATCCACTATTTACTCTAAACTTTACCAAGATTACTCCTGCACCGACAACTGAAATTACTGGCACCATCCATGAAGAATACACCCCAATTCATTTTTTACAAAATGTTTTTAGCAGTACTCAAATTAGGAAATTATGGAAGAGGAATCAAAAGAAATCATTGTTTTAGGCACTATAAAAGCAGGAATACAATCCTTTGACAGAATATCAAAAGTTGCCGACATATCTACAAACGAATTAGAAAAAGTCCTTGAACAACTAGAATCTAGAACTTTGATTGTAGTAAACGAGAAAAAAGGATTTTTGGGCACAAAAATTCAAATCAACATTACTGAAAAAGGAGAAAAATATCTAGAAAATCAAATCCAAGAATTAAAAGAACGATGGAGACAAATGATTCAGCTGTATAAATTTGAAGACAAACAGAACCTCCAACAATACATTGATGAAAACAAGCTTTTCTTTAAACCAATGATATTTTTTGGAATACTTGACATGTCAATGTTTTCAATGATGTTCAGCATGGTTGAGTTGAGTATGGCCAACTATATTTCGCCTAAAGATATGCCTCAAGATGTAGATGGTGAGTTATGAATGGATAGTACTGAAAAGGCATCTATTAAATTTATTAATTTAAATTAAAACAACGAGAAAGACTTGGAAAACATTTGTCTCTAAGGACCTTTACCATAACATGAATTGTTTTCCTTACCGATCATTCTACTACGCAGAACAACGGCTTCTCGTTATGGTATGTACGTCAAAATCATATTTAACAATGATCTTTACAATCGTTTTGTGAAAACAAACGTAGAGTTTAATCTCTATTTGCTCTAAACTTTACCAGATATACTCCAGCATCTGTAATAGGGGCAAATTCTTTTATTCACATCAAATACGCATCAAACTATGGCACTAACGTATAAAAAAGCTGGTGTAGATATTTCTAATATTAAAAAAAGTCAAGCAGCAATAGGTAAACTAATTGAATCAACACATAAACTTCAAAAACTGGCAAAGATAACTCATGGTTTTGGTCATTATGCAGGAATTGTAGAAATCCCCGGTGGAAAACTTTTGGCTACACATACTGATGGAGTGGGAACCAAAGTAGTAATTGCAAATTTGATGAAAAAATATGACACAGTAGGAATTGATTGTGTTGCAATGAATGTAAATGATATAATATGCATTGGCGCTACACCTATTTCCTTTGTTGATTATATTGCTTCAAACAAAAATGATGAGAAAATTTTAAAGAAAATAGTAGAGGGTTTAGTTACCGGTGCAATAAAGTCTGCAATGCCCATAGTTGGAGGAGAAACGGCAATAATGCCAGATGTAATAGCAGGTAAAGGATTTTCATTTGATTTAGCAGGAATGGTAGTTGGAATTGTATCAAAAAAAGACTTGGTGCTAGGAGATAAAATAAAAACAGGAGATGTGATTATTGGCGTGAAAAGTAGTGGGATTCACTCTAATGGATATTCCTTAGCAAGAAAAGCACTTTTAACAAAATATACAGTCAAAGATAAAATCAAAGGGGTGGGAATTTTAGGAAATGCACTGCTTACACCTACTGAAATTTATGTAAAACCCGTACTTGAAATAATCCAAAAATGCAAAATAAATGGCCTAGCCCACATCACAGGGGGTTCGTTTACAAAACTACTCAGACTCAAAAATATAGGATATGAGATTGATTCCTTGCCTAAATTACCTCCAATTATGGGATTAATTGAGGAGCAAGGAGTAAAATTTGAAGAAATGTACAAGACCTTTAACATGGGCGTAGGGTTTTGCGTTATTGCTCCAAAGAATCAAGTGAATCAAATTAAATCTATTTTCAAAAAACACAAGATCGAAAGTCAGGAGATCGGTAAGATAACATCCAAAAAAGGTGTAACAGTTAATTCAATTAAAATCGCATAATTAAGCAACACCCAAATTAATTTTAACCCATAATTACCTTATAAGGATCCAATTATCCATATGTGAAGTAATGGCCGAAGAGCAGTTCATAGAGACCATAATTGGAGTAGGCATTCTACTTTTTGCGGCAAAATTAATGGCAGAGTTATTCCTCAGATTAAAACTGCCAATTGTTTTAGGAGAACTATTAGCAGGAATTATTGTTGGGCCATTTGCACTAGGAGCATTTTTTATAGTTGATGGTCGTCAAGTATTGCACATAAATGATGAGATAAAAATACTGGGAGAAATTGGTGCTATAGTAATTTTGTTTATGGCAGGACTTGAGATGACGCCAAAAGAATTCCTAAAAGGAGGTAAAAATTCATTCATAGTAGGTACGGCAGGAGTAGTCATCCCGTTCTTTGCAGGATTTATTGTTTTTGAATTATTTGGATTTGATGCATTACAATCAATGTTAATTGCAACAGCGCTTACTGCAACAAGTATTGCAATATCGATACAGGTTTTAAGCGAGTTTGGTAAAATAAAATCGCCTGAAGCTCGTCTCATTATTGGAGCTGCAGTAGTTGATGACATTTTAGCTATAGCAGTTTTATCAGTAGTCTCCTCCGTAGCCATCGGAGAAGGAGGAGTAGAATCCTTAGAAATTTCAGACATAGTTTTTACAATATTAAAGGTACTTGCATTCTTTGGAATTATGCTTATCGTAGCAGTAATTGTGATTCCAAAAGTGGTTACCCCCAGATTATGGAAAGCAAAAGGAAGTGTTGAAGGAATTGCCACGGCATCATTCTTTGGTGCAGCAGCGATAGCTGGCATTATTGGATTATCACCAATTGTAGGAGCATTTGCAGTTGGTATGGCTCTATCCACTAGTAAGGTCTTTGAAAAAATTGAGAATTATATTGGCAAGATAGGCTTGATTTTTGCTCCGTTGTTTTTTGCAATAATTGGAGCTCAGGTAGACCTTAGAGCAGTAAGCTGGGAAATACTTGGATTAAGTGGAATAGTCATCGTCATTGCCGTTACAACAAAATTGTTTGGATGTGGGTTACCTGCAATGTATCTTTTGAAAAATAAAGCTCAAGGAATGAGAGTTGGGATTGGTATGATCTCAAGAGGAGAAGTAGGATTGATAGTTGCAGGTGTAGGAGTATCTTCAGGTATTTTAACATCAAATGTTTATTCAACTATTGTAATCATGGTAGCTGTAACTACAATCATCACACCTATTTGGCTAAAGATAGAATACAGAAAAGAACAAAGGCTAGCAGAACATAAAGGACAAGATTGAAAATACTGAATAAAATTATTGAGATCAAAACATCCAAAGAAATCGTAAAGTCTTAAATTATCAAGAAATTGGATCTGGTTTACATGTCTGAAAACTCTTCTAGATCAGAAAATGAATCTAATCCATCTAATGAATACTTGCTCAAAGAGATTGCAAAAATAAAAGAAGAGTTAAATCATCTAAAGAATCTAAAAGACAAAACCTTTCGAACAACTAAATCAAAAACAAAGAGAAAGCCTGTAAGGAAGAGAGTTGCAGTTAAGAGAAAGACTGTGGCTAAGAGAAAGCCTGTAAGGAAGAGAGTTGCAGTTAAGAGAAAGCCTGTAAGGAAGAGAGTTGCAGTTAAGAGAAAGACTGTGGCTAAGAGAAAGCCTGTAAGGAAGAGAGTTGCAGTTAAGAGAAAGATAATTCGAAGAAAATAGGCTCAAATATCACATAATTTAACGAATTTATGTCCTGAATAGCCACAATATTCATGAGTAAATTAGACTCGTCAATTACAAAAGCATGTTACGAAATTTCACAAAATCTGTTGTTGATTGATGAACCATCCAAACAACAAGTCAAAGATGAGATTATAGTAATTTGTAGAAAATATGCTTTAAGCAGAATGCCCAAAAGTCATGAAATACTATCAACAGTAAAAGGAGATGATTTTTCAAAATTAAAAAAGGTATTACTTAAAAAACCAATCAAGACAGCATCAGGAGTTGCAGTAGTGGCGTTAATGCCAAAACCATATGCTTGTCCCCATGGACGATGCACCTATTGTCCAGGTGGAATTGAATTTAATTCTCCCAACAGTTACACCGGAAAGGAACCATCGACATTAAATGCAATTGAAAATGGATATGATCCAAAATTACAAATTACGACAAAAATTGAAAAATTAATCGCATATGGACATGACCCAACTAAAATGGAGATTGTTATTGTTGGAGGAACATTTCTTTTCATGCCAAAAGACTATCAAGAAAATTTTATTAAATCTTGTTATGATGCATTAAATGGATTCAATTCAAAAAATATTCAAGAAGCAAAATCAAATAATGAACATGCAAAAATTCGTAATGTAGGATTTACAATCGAGACAAAACCAGATTTTTGTAAAAAAGTTCATGTTGATTGGATGTTAGATTATGGAATAACAAGAATCGAAATCGGCGTTCAATCGTTACAAGAACGAGTTTATGATATTGTTAATCGCGGACATAATTATAATGATGTAATAGAATCTTTTCAGATTTCAAAAGATGCAGGATTTAAAATTGTGGCCCATATGATGCCGGGATTGCCAACAGTTACACCCACAGAAGATATTTCTGATTTTAAAAAACTGTTTGAAGATCCACAACTAAAACCAGATATGTTAAAAATTTATCCATCACTGGTTTTAGAAAATACTCCCTTGTACGAGGATTATAAGCAAGGCAAGTATTCACCCTATTCTGATTCAGATTTGATTAACGTACTTACAGAAATGAAGAAAAATGTTCCAAAATGGGTTAGAATCATGAGAGTTATGAGGGAAATTGGACCTAATGAGATTATCGCAGGTCCTAAATCTGGAAATCTTAGACAGATTATTCAACAAAATCTAGCAAAGCAAGGTGCTTCCTGCAGATGTATAAGATGTAGAGAGGTAGGATTAAAGAAAAAATCAGAACAACGTCCTTTGAGTATTGATAGAATTAATTATGAATCATCAGGAGGAAGTGAAATATTTTTGTCATATGAGGATAGTGATGAATCAATCTATGGATTTTTACGACTAAGAAAACCGAGTATTTTGGCACATAGAGAAGAAATTGACACTAATTCTTGCATTGTTAGGGAGTTACATGTTTATGGTAAATCCTTAAAGATCGGTCAAAAAGAAGAAAATGAAATTCAACACTCAGGGTTGGGGAAAAATCTAATGAAAGAAGCTGAAAAAATATCTAGAGAGGAGTTTGATGCAAAAAAATTACTTGTGATTAGCGCAGTAGGTACCAGAGAATATTATCAAAAATTAGGGTATTCGTTATATGGGCCATACATGAGTAAACCATTGAATTAGTGAACTAAATGTCAGATACAAAAACAATAGGAAAGGGGATTTGGATTGACAAGTTAGCTCAGGAATTATTGGAACGCGAAAAATCATTAGGCAGAAATTTAGATTTAATTAAAGTAGAAAGTGGACTTGGAGCTTCTGGGATTCCCCACATTGGAAGTTTAGGAGATGCAGCTCGAGCTTATGGAGTCAAACTTGCCTTGGAAAACTTTGGTTACAAATCAGAGTTAATCGCATATTCAGATGATCTTGACGGTTTAAGAAAAATTCCTGAAGGATTTCCTTCATCATTAGAAGAGCACATTGCAAAACCAGTGTCTCTTATTCCAGATCCTTTTGGATGTCATGAATCTTATGGAATGCATATGAGCAGCATACTTTTAGATGGATTAGACAAAGTTGGAATAGAGTATGAGTTTAGACGAGCAGTAGATACCTACAAGAAAGGTTTGCTAAAGGATCAAATACACATAATTTTACAAAATAGTTCCAAAATAGGTGATAAAATTTCTGAATTAGTAGGACAAGAAAAATATCAAAAGTATTTACCTTATTTTCCAGTTTGCGCAAATTGTAAAAGACTCTACACAGCTGAGGCAACTGAATACATTTCAAATGAAAAAAAGGTCTTGTACAATTGTCATGATACCGAAATAGGCTCAAAAATAGTGAAAGGATGCAATCATAATGGAGAGGCAGACATTACAAAAGATTTAGGGAAATTAGCTTGGAAGGTGGAATTTGCTGCAAGATGGGCCGCTTTTGACATTAGATTTGAGGCATATGGAAAAGACATCATGGATTCAGTTAAAGTAAATGATTGGGTATCTGATGAAATTCTAAATTATCCTCATCCGCACCATGTAAAATATGAAATGTTCTTAGACAAAGGTGGAAAGAAAATTTCAAAATCTTTAGGCAATGTAATAACGGCACAAAAATGGTTAGAATTTGGAAATGCCAAATCAATTTTACTCTTACTTTACAAAAGAATTACTGGAGCAAGAGAACTTGGATTTGAAGACATACCATCCCTAATGAACGAATACAATGAGATAGAAGATATTTACTTTGGAAAAATTAAAGTAGACAACCAAGCAAAGCTTACAAAATCTAACGGATTATTTGAATATGTAAATTTGCTAAACCCACCAAAAGAATCAAGCATGCATGTTAATTTTAGACTTTTAATTGAATTATCTAAAATATTCAAAGAGGATAGAATTCAAAGAGTAATGAAAAAACTTTTAGATTATGGTGTAATTAAAAACGAACTGCCAGAGATTGAAGAGTTAATTAGATTAGCTGGAAATTATGCAGATGAATTTGATCAACAAGAAAAAATAGAGATTGAACTTGATGAATTAGCAAAAAAGTCCCTCAAGGAATTGGCTTCTGCACTTAATTCAGATGAAGATTTAGAAGATATTCAAAATACAATTTATCAGATTGCAAAATCAAATGAGGTTCAACCAAAGGATTTCTTTAAAATTCTTTATCAAATAATTTTAGGGACATCAAGAGGACCAAAAATTGGGCCATTTATTTCAGATATTGGCCGAAAAAATGTAGCGAAATTAATTTCAGAGCATCTATAGCTAAAACATGGCCCATGATCAACACAATAAATCACGAAACAATGGAGGATTTGCATTAATCATACTCGGAGCCCTTTTGTTGTTTTTAGCACCAAATATCAATCCCACAAGTCCGGAATTAGGATTTCTAGCCTTGGTTGGAGGAATAATTATTGGTGGCCTTGGATTTTACCTAAAATTCATCCGGTCTAAAGAAAAAAAAACATAAAGAAACGTTCATCTTTTGGAAAATTTTTTAGTCAATGATGGAATTGTTTGGAAGGAAAGAAAAGATAATCAAAAATTATAATGATATCAAGAATAGTGAGGAAGGGATTCTAAAAAAAGGTCTAGAGGATGAAATACAAGAATTACAAAAAATTTACAGAATAAGACAAGAAGAGATTAAGGGAAATGAAACAAAACTACATTCTGTAAAAGAAGAGTATGATTCTACCGTTTCGAGCCTAATGGAATTAAAGAAGGAATCTAATCAGAAAATTTTGGAGCTTGATGTAGTTAAACGAGAATATCAAGACGTTAGAAAAAAAATTGAAGAGACAGTTGAAAAAGTTCAAAAAAACAAGACAATAATTAATGAAATAAAAAAAAATGAAACTCATCTTAAAAACATTAAACAAGAATTAGAAAAATTATCAAAAAAAGAAAATGAGATTACAGGGAAAATTTCTGAAGGACAAGCAATACTTCACGAGATAAAATTACAAGAAAATCAAAATAAATTAAAAGAAACTATTGATACTCTAGATAATAAAAATCACGATTCAGGAAGTCTAGATAAAACATTTATTTTTTCAGACAAAGAAAAAGAATTCATCAAAGACCAAATTGGGCCTGATCAATATGCAAGAGGAGTAATGGAGGCTGCAAGCGTAGTGACAGCATCTTTAAAATCAAAATTAAACATGGCTCAAAAAGAACTTGAAACGATTCATAGGTTATTAGAAAAAGAACGTAAAGAGCACATGGTTACCAAAGAAACATTAGAAAAATTACAGGGTAAAAATTCTTAAAATAAGTTATAAATCAAGAAAATGTTTTTTCCATTTTTCCTTCATTTCAGCCTCAGAAATGCCAAGATCATACAGAGGGGAGGTCACCTCAAAAATTTCATTAACTTCAACTAGAACAATCGCATTAATGGAGCTTTTAACTCCACTTTCCCTATAATAACTCAAAATATCTTCGTATGTTTCCCCATTTCTAATAATAGTTCCCTGTCCTTTGAACCGGAATCCTTTTCGTAAAAAAGGATCTACAACATTAATCTCGAGTGAAGGATTTTTTTCTAGATTCTTTATGGTGTTGGGGGAACGAATATCTGCAAAGACCAAAGTATTCTCATCCCAAGCAATTATTGTCCCTTTTGGTGAAAGATTTGGAAGGCCTTGATCTGAAACCGTTGCGACATATCCTAATTTTTGAGAATTTAGAAAATTTTTAATAAATTTTGAGATTTTTTTCATTTTAAACACTAAGGAAGTAATTTAATAATTGTTAAGGTCATCTGAAAAAATCTTCAGCATACATCGAGAAAAAGAAAAAAGCTATCCCACCACCAATTATTCCAACCCATGCGCCAATTTGCTGTAATCTTGACATTGTCCATGCTCCCCCTAATCGTATTATTGAATCTACTCTATTTTCGAACTAAAATCCAAAGAGATCCACTCAATATTCAAAATTTATAAAAAGAACAATTTCTTTAACCTAAAATCATTCCATCAAATATGTTTCAAATTACATGGTGAATCAAAATGATAATTATTAATTCAAATATTATTTAAAAAGAAGGCGTAGTATTAGCCATAAATCATGCAATGTTCACATTCACAACTTTTCACTTGTTTTGATTTTGCAAGGCATTTTTTATGTTGACCTGCTTGACACTGCACACATACCTCATCCAAATTGTCTACACTAGTGTATTTTTTTGATTGATCAAAACCAAAACCACCATCTTGAGGTCCAACCATACTACCTCTAACATAAAGTAGTATTTTTACCTCACTAAACTGGTAATTTTATTAAAATTCACAAAATATCTTATTTTTCTTTTTTTTCATCAGAGTCAGGTTTGTCCCAAAGATGCATAGTGCCTCGTATCATAAAGGATCCCACAATAATTGCAATAAATCCCCCTAAAATGAATATAAAAAATCGCCCTACACTTCGGATGCCTATCATTAAAGATATTAGAAATCCTTTGTAATTATAATTGTCTCGAAAACAAGATTAAAGGTAAAATTATACTCTACTGTAATGAATTGTAGTAATAAAACAATAGGGTGTTATCATGACAATTCAATCCATTTGGAGGCAAAAGGCAAATGTCTTGTAAAAGATTGTAAATGTCAAAATTTTCAATAAAAAAAACTCAGATAGAAGATAGTTTGTTTTCTAAATCTTGTATTTCCTTTTGTGCTGCATCATACTTGTTTTTAACAAATTCTTTTTTTTTCTCAATTATAATAGATGATGCCTCTTTGTAACCCTGATCAATATCTTTGATAACATCACATGAATCTAATGAAGTTAAATGACCCGTTACGGTGGCCATTGCTCCTTTTTGATTAAACCTAACAATCCCGCCAAAAGCTTCAATATACATTAAGGCAGAATCTGCTTTGCTTTTGAAAGTAACCTTGCCAGTTTCTGTGTTGAATAATTGAGTCACACCGCCTGCCAGTTTAGTTACAATTACTGTCATGAAATTATCAAACATCATGAAGTATTAATTATTTTATAATGAAGTTCAAGCAGCAGGTTCGGTTGCTGCGGTTGCTTGACTTGCAAGAATTTTATCGATTTCATTAATCGCAAGTTTATCCCTTCCAATAAGATCAAATTTTTGAAGTAAAGTTTCAAATTTTGTCTCTTCTTGAACTTGTTCATTTACAAACCACTCAAGAAAAACATAAGTTGAATGATCTTTTTCTTTTTGGGAAATTTCTACCATTTTGTGAATTGCTGCAGTTACTGCTTGTTCATTTTTTAGTGCAGTTTTGATTAAATTCTCCAAGGATTTGTAAGAGGATAAAGGAGATTTTGTTGCAGGAGTCACAGAGCTTGATGCCATGTCATTTAGATAATGAATGATCTTAAGCATGTGAGTTCTTTCTTCTTCAGATTGAGAATAAAAGTAACTAGCAGCCCCTTCATATCCAGTAACTTCACACCAAGAGGCCATTGCAAGATATCTATTTGATGCATCGGCTTCAAGGGCAATCTGATTATTGAGAGATTGTTTCATTTTAGGAGAAATTTTCAACTTTATTCAATAATTAAGAATCATCGGTATTAAAAATACTTTTCACAAGAATAAAAAATTAATCTAGATAAAATATAGTGTTGCCATTCAAAGAAGTATCAGGTATTTCTTGGATAACATCCCAATGCTCAATAATCCTTCCATCCTCATTTATTTTGAAAATATCAATCAAAGATGCATCAAGTTCTGGGATATCTTGATAGTGACTGTGAGTTATCACATAGTCATTATCAGCATAAATTCTTTTAAGATCATATTTGATTACCTTCGGAGGTATCCCAGTAAATATTTGATCGAGATTGTCTAAAAATCCTTGTCTAGTGCCCGGCATCGCTGGATCATGCTCCACATAATCATCAGCTAAAAGTCCTGCAACTATTTTCTGATCCCATGGAGATAATGCAGATAAAAATATAATTATTGTTTCAATATTTCTTTTTTCTTTATCTGATCGAATCTCAAAAGAAGAATCAGTTTTTTGGATAATGTCGGTTAAATTAAATTTTATTATATTTTCAGGTAAAGGCATTTTTTCATCTTGAATTAACGGAGGGGTTATTGGATCCTGTGGAACTTCAGTTGGTGGAACTTCAGTTGGTGGAACTTCAGTTGGTGGAAGATCCAGGCTTTTTATTATCCCATAAGTTTCCCACTTTTTGGCAGTTTCTAAAGTCACACAGATTGAATCATTGGCATTTAATCTAATAACTAGAACTTTACCTGGTCTACATTGATTATCAAGATTTACAGAATTTCTCATATCTTCAATTATTGCTGAATCCCATGAGTCTGGACAGCCATCATCATCTTTTAATCCATTAAAGATTTCTTTTTCAGTTGGGCAAGAATCGAAAGCATCAGTAATTGTGTCAAAATCAGAATCATTTACAACATTAATTGTGTCGGGAACAATTTCTGGACACCCATCATCATCAAGATATTCATTAAAGTTCTCGGGTTCATAAGGACATGAATCTAATCGATCCTCGACTCCATCTTTATCAATATCTGGAGCCTTAAATTGTATTAATTCTTCAGAAACAGAATCAGGACAGCCATCAAAATCTTCGAATTTATTGTACGTTTCAGAACGTAGTGGGCATTCATCAAACTCATCTAAAATACCATCGTGATCATAATCACGATCTGAAACTGCAAAAGATGTCCCCGTTGAAACCATCGATGAAAAAATAACAATGGAAATTGTTGAAAACAAGGCAATCATAATATTAAATTTTTTTAGCTTCAATGATGCTTTAGATTGGCAATTTAATACTTGATCAAAAGAGTCAAAATCTTATGATTAAAAAGTAAATTACAAAACCACCTAAAAATACAACGCGTGTGCAACTCCAAATTTTCAATGAAATTGATAGCTTGGAACTTTTGTTAAGAAATTGTCACAAAACTAGCCTAAAATTAAAAAAAATTGGTAATATTCAACAACTAGAATAAATCAAAAAGATGATTTTTTAGTAATTATTTTTTTGAATTAAAATTCCAGGTATCAAAAAGTCATTTGGAATATCTAAAACATCCAAATGTATGATCATTTACCATGCCTACAGCCTGCATAAAGGCATAGCAAATAGTTGGGCCAACAAAATTAAAACCATGTTTTTTAAGATCCTTACTCATGTTTTCTGAAATTAGAGTTGATGCAGGAAGATCGGAGAGTAATTTAAAATTATTTTTTATGGGCTTGAAATCTACAAAACTCCAAATGTATTTGTCAAAAGATCCAAACTCTTCTTGAACTTTTAGAAATTGTTTAGCATTATTTACTGCAGAATTTATTTTTAACCGATTTCTAATTATTGACTCATTTTGGAGAAGTTTAGATATTTGTTTTTGATTGTATTTAGATACTTTTTTAGGATCAAAGTTTGAAAATGCTTTGACGTATCCCTGTCTTCGCTTTAGGATAGTTATCCAAGATAAACCTGCTTGAGCACCTTCCAAAATTAAAAATTCAAATAACTTTTCATCATTATGTTCAGGACGACCCCATTCTTTATCATGATAAGAAATATTTGGCTCTTGTGTTGCCCATCCACATCTTTCAACCATATCAAATACTACTAATCTAACATAAAATATTAGTTATTAAATTAACAATTGATGATGAATCAAAATCAACAATTATTGAAAATTAATAGGAATTTTTTCATTTGTTTTGTAATTTCAGCATCTATCTCTGCTCTTGTAGCACAACTTTTATCAGATTTTGAAAACCATCTTACCACTACAATTACAATAATTATCGGATATGGGATATATTTTGGAATTTTTTTTGTTTTGTTTTATCTAGATAACAAAACCCGTTATAGGAAAATGAATTCAAAATTAATAAAAAAAGAACTATTCAATCTTATCTCTTCATTTGGGATAGGAGAAGTTGGATATTTGGTTCTGAGATGGCCATCAATGTATTATTTTTTAGAAATAGGCATAGAGCCATATCTTGCCTCACTTATTTCCGAGATTATTTCAACTGCATGTTATATGGCCATAGTTTCTCTTTTTTTGCGAATTACTAAGACATTTTAAAAAAAATGAAAAGTACAATTAATATTATTATCAGAAATTTATCGTAATAGTAATCATCCAATTGATCAAGACTTGGAAATTTTTTGCTTTTTATAAAAAATACCCGCATATACTGCAGCTGCCGCAGATAATCCAAGAGAGATACTTTGAAAAGGACCTATATCAACTATGTTTTGAAAACCGGCATACCATAATGTAAAAAGTCCTGCGGAAGTATATGCCATTATATCGTGTTTCTTTATTCTAAATATTTTCAAATTAGTGGAATCAGAATTATTTTTGAGTGATGAAATTGAATTAAAAACATTATTTTTGACAATATTTGAAGATAAACTAATTGTAGGTAATTTTTCAATCTTTGTGCGAGATGGATTTTCACGACTAATCAAAATTAATTCTAAATTATCTTTTAGTTTTGAATTACTTTGTTGAAGTTCACTGATTGAATTTTGAATTTTTAAAATATCAGAATCAAATTCATTTAATGAATAATTTTTATCAACGGAGTAATTTTCATCAGGTGCAACAACGCCATTTTCATATCCAGAAAAACCAATTGTTGCATTAAATTTATCATTTGAATTAAAATTATTAAAGGAACTTTTATCCTTGACATTCTCAAACTCATCAAGTTTCTTTTGCAAGGTATTCAAGAATTTTCTGTCAGAGTCATAAATTGTTTTTCCACTTTTAATATAATCTCTCAAATACACTAAACGTCCTTTATCACCTAGCCCTAATTTTAGAAGTTTTTCAATAAAGACAATTGGATGGTCTTTTAGCATTTCACTCAAATCATTTCACTGCTTCCTTTAGAATCATTCCTAGATTAATTTACATAGAATTGTATTAAAATCAAGAACCTAAATCAAGAATCTATTTTGTCAATTTTTTAAAATAAACTTTAGCTATGAAATTTACCTAGCGATGCTAAATTTTTAGGCATAAAAATCCCCTTAATTATAGATTTGAGACTTCCTCAAGTATAGTGTTGGCAAATCGTTTATTTGTTCTAGGAATCCCTTTTGCCAGTTTTGATAAATGTGGTCGCAACTCTTTATCTGTAAATGTTAATTTTAAAGTGTCATAGTATCCAAGAGAAACAGAGTCAACTTCTTCTGCCATTATTTTTTCCAAAATTCTCTTTGCCTTTTCCAATCTAGTCTCAAGTGAAAGTCTGGACATACCGTATTCTAAAAATTTTTGAATTATTTCTTTATGATCTTCTCCAATTTCTATTACAAGTTTGAATTTTGGCATGTGGGTAAATTCATCTAAAATTTTGTCAATAGTGTTATCGAATTGAATATAATATCTTTGCATTAGAGGTAACATTTGATCTAAAATTGTTTGATCAAACTCATATGGTATTAGAAGATTTTTCTCAATGTCTATAGCTAACTCTGTTATAACAAACACTAAACCTAACGGATCACGAATTGCTTGTTTACGATATTTTATCGGATGTTTTACAAACATTTTGTTTAAACGGTTTAAGGTGTGTGCAGACAAAAGGCCTCTTTTTTTTCCTCCATCAAGTGTTCTTATTATTTTAAAGCAAGTTACAGAAAATAATGAATAATTTTTTGCATTGCCATTATGTTTTTCCAAACATTCTTTTTCAAATGCATCCATAAATCCGTCAAGGATTTTTGGAATTTGTTCTTCCGTCCCAATATTTCTAAAATTTATTGGTCTTGAAGATTCAAGATTTGCGGATGGATCTGTTGTTTTTGAAATAAAAATTGAACTTGTACGATTTAGAGCACTCATTATCGTAGTTAATTTTTTTTTATTTCCTTTACTGTATTTGCTTTTTTGTAGACTTTGAATTGAAAGGATAAGGGAATCAAACAAGATATAGATAAAAATTCTAATTTATGAATTTAAATGAATATTTTTCATATAAAACTTCATTTTTGAAGCAAAGTATGAATTTGGAGAACGATTTTAATCATCAATTAAAAAAAGATCTATTGAAAGAACTCATGAATAAAAAAGTAGTAATTTTAGCCGTAACAGTTTTGATTTTTAGTTCCAATTTTCAAGCAGTTTCAGCCGAAATTTTCTTCCCCTCAACTAACATTAGATTAACAAATCCACCCACATATTGCATCATTGCGCCAACAGATGAGATTTCAAAAGATAAAAGTCCAGGGTGGGTGAAAATGACAGAAAAGGGAATATCCTATTGGGAGCAGAGATTAAAAGAATTAGAACATGAAAATGACAACATTTGGGAGTTGGAGGCAAAAGTAATTTCAGAAGGAAATAATGACAAATGCGATGTTAGCATAGAATTCAAAAATAAACCAAGTTTATCAGATACGATTGGAGGGTTTTTTTCTTGGCCTACAGGAAAAATTGTGATTTATTATCTACAACCAAAATTATGTAATAATGTAATACCTTGTTATGACGAAAAAACTTTCAAATCAGATAATACAATTTATGCAATTACAATTCATGAAATTGGTCACTCCTTAGGTTTAGATCATTATGTTTCAGATAACAATGATCTCAACAGAAAATGGCAATCGGGAAATCAAAGTCCTCCTTCTGTAATGATTCCCACTATCCCCAATCGTTCTAGTTTATTACAAATAACAGATATTGATATTCAAAAAGTTCGCGAAATTTATGGTGCTAAAGGATTTTATGCATTTTCAAATTCTATAATACCAACAACAAATCAAATATCAGCCCCAGATCCAATTATCCCATCATCGCCGATTACTTCATTAAATATTTCCCAAAAAATAATTGAAGTCAATGGATACGACAGAGAAATAATTACACTTTCAGGTAAAATTTCTGAAGAGGAATTTCATCGAGGTATTTCCGTAATAATCACCATACACAAACCAGATAATTCTGTAGAAGTTTTGAGAATTTCAACCGCAGGTAATGGGTATTTTGAAACGTTACTTATTTTTAATGATGAATCAATCAGAGGTTCTTATCGTGTTTCAGCCAGCTATACTGAACAGGTGGATAAGAATATGGATATCATATTTGAGGTTATTGATAAAAAAACTAATTCCTCAACTTCGAAATTAAAACCAAATACTAGAATTTTAGATAATGACCAATCAGAAAACTCTGTTTCTCAAAATAATGAACAGATACCAGGATGGATTAAAAATAACGCGGAATGGTGGGCCGACGAACAGATTGGAGACCATGCCTTTGTGTCAAGTATTCAATATTTAATTAATCACAATATCATCCAAATTCCAGAAATACATGAAGCCAATTCCCAAAATTTTAAAGAAATGCCAATATGGGTGAAAAATATTGCAGGTTTTTGGGCGACTGACAATATCAGTGACGATGAATTTATTCGCAGTATTGAATTTCTATTAGAAAGTGAAATTATTATAATTCCATAATCTCCAAAATTTAAAAATTTTTCAAGGAGGTCTTATTTTTAAATTCTTGAGAAAACAAATAAAAAATAAAGCGGACCCGATCGGATTCGAACCGACGACCTAACGCTCCGCAAGCGTTCGCACTATCCAAGCTATGCAACGAGTCCTCAACAGAAACGAACTTTCAAATTTTTAAAAACGTTTGGTATTGAAAATACTATACTTCTTTTTCAGCCTTGTTGACATAGATGTAATTCATTAATACCCCTGCAATTATTCCGCCAAGAATTGGTGCTGCCCAGTAAATCCAATGAAACTCCCAAAATCCAGAAATTAAAGCGGGACCAAAAGTTCTTGCAGGATTTACAGATGCACCAGTTAATGGAACTCCAACTAAATGTATCAAAAAGATAATTCCACCAATTGAAAATCCATGCAATCCAGGAGATGCTTTTTTGTGAACAGCAGTCATAAAGATTACAGTTACTAAGAAGAAGGTCAAAACAGCTTCCACTGCAAATGCGGAGCTTATGCTGCCCTGGAGTAATTCACTTGGACCACCCTGAGTTGCAAAGTTTACTTTAGATCCTAGTTCAGGTAAAATGGCCCACAGTGTAGCTGCTGCGGCAACTGCACCAATTAATTGAAATATTATATACGCAATTCCGTCTTTGAGGCCAATTTTTTTTGTAATTATCATTGGAATTGTTACGGCAGGATTGATATGAGCGCCAGATACATGTCCAAATGCATAAACCATTAGACCAATAGCACCTCCGTGTCCAAGAGAAATGAATAGTACTGATTGAGTAGTTAATTCTTCACCAAATGCGGCAATTGCTAAAATTACTGAAAGGGGGCCGAAAAATACCAAGCCATATGTGGCAATTGCTTCTGCAAGCCAAGCTCTTGGATTAACCATCAAGCAAAGCCATTCCAATTACCATATAAAAGATTCGGATTGGTTTTGAATTTATTAAAAAAGCAATTAATTACGGGAGTAAAAAAATAACACATAATGATTTCAGAAGGCGAAACAATTCCAAAATTTGAGGTTGAAGATTCTAATGGGAACAAGGTGAAGTCAACTGATTTTAAGGGTAAAAAACATGTGATTTACTTTTATCCAAAAGATTTCACACCGGGTTGTACAACTGAAGCAGATGAATTTTCCAAAAATTATAAAAAGTTTCAAAATAAAGGAATTGAGATAATAGGAATAAGTCCAGATGATGTAGAGTCACATAAGAAATTTTGCGATAAAATGGGAATTAAATTTCCCCTTCTAGCAGATACAGACAAAGAAGTTTCTCAAAAATTTGGAGTCTGGGGAAAGAAAAAATTCATGGGCCGAGAATACATGGGAGTTTTTAGAAGTACATTTTTAGTAAATGAACAAGGAATTATTTTTAAAATATTTCCCAAAGTAAAACCTGCAGGTCACTCCGAGGAAGTTCTCGAAGAATTTTCTAAAGCTAAATAAAATTTTAAAGAAAAAATTAGAAAAAGGCTAGAAACCTTTAGGTAGTGTGCCTCTAGAAGATGTCGGTTTTGCAGGTTCTGGTTTTGCCTCAAACCCTTTTGGAAGGCTTCCACGAGCAGATCCTGTACTTGCTTGAGATTTTGCAGCAGCTTCTCTTTTTAGTTCTTCAGCATATGCTTGTTGTTGCTCAATTTTTTCTTGTTCGAGTCTTTGCAAGTAATTGCCTTCATATTCTTCTAATAATTCACTTCTTGATTTTGATTGAGTGCTTTGAGGAGCTGACTGTGTTGTTCCCTTTGGTAGTGTACCTTTTGGTAGCGTACCTGTAGGTTTTGGAACTTCTTTAGGTGGCGGTTGTTTATCTACAACTGCAATGCCTTCTACTGTTGCCCTTACACCACTAAATGTACCAAAGTTCTTGTCTGTTGGATGATAGGCTAATCTTTGTCTTGTTGCAAAGTATTGGTTTGATGGTTGTGCATAGCCTGTAACTGTTCTCTTTTGATCATTCCAGTTTGTTGTTGGGACTTTACCTACAATATCATGATGTCTTGCATAGTATCTATT
>DATKYM010000015.1:0-19360 GCA_035528495.1 Nitrosopumilaceae archaeon | reverse complement strand
TTTCTTCCAACCGAATGTAAATGAACGTAGTTCTGCTAGACTGGTGGGGCTTATGTTAACAATTTCAACAGCTTCCTCTTCTGTTAATTCGCATTCTTTCATTAGTTGTTTTTTCATTTCTTTTGCATCTTTTGGATCAATTGTAGCAAACTTTGAAACATAATCATATGTCCAACGTTGTATTTGATCCATTTCTTCAACACCTATTTTTCCTAAAATTTCTTTAACTTCTGAAAGAGATACACCTTGTTTCTTTTTTACTTCTTCCATATTATACACCGAATGGTTTGATGTGATCTAATCTAGTGATTAAGGTTTTTGTTTTATTGCCTAATTTTACATTAAGTGTAATTGCGCGTCTGCCCACATTAATGATATTTCCCACCTTACCATGGTATCGTCTGTGTGGCAAGCCTTTGTGTTGTCTAGGATCAATGATAACAAGGGCCTGTTCACCTTCATGGTATTCTCTAAGTAAGAAAGACACGCCTCGAGGTGCCTTTTTTGTCATTACGCTTCTAGATTTATGCTTAAATCCATGGGAACGACCATGGGATTTCTTAGTTGCCATATCTGAGTTGAATCTTCAATAACCCTATTTTAACACTTTTCTTTGGTAATCAGTTGACTCATCATGAATATGTCAATTTTAATGTCGTTTCTTCAATATTTTTAGATCAAAAGAAAACATGGGGAAAAGATGTTAAACGGATAATTAGAGTGTATAGATATTGTTCAAATTATTAAAAGGTAATAAATTAAAATTTTAAATTTTCTCCTGAATTTTTAAATAAAATTATCAAATAAAAAATTTACAATCTCTTCTTTGATCTACATTTATCTAAATCAAATCAAAAATTATTTTATGGATTCCAATAAGCCTCAATCAAATAATCAAACAGCTGATTTTTTTATCATAGAATCAGGTAAGCTCAAAATTATCGTTAGTCAATTTTTAAGAAATTCTGAAGAATTATCCATACCGGAAATAATAGAACTGTATTATCAAGTAATCAATATCATGGCACTTATGAGATTTTTAAGATCAAGTTTTGATAGCAAAAAACATACAGAGGAAAGTAAACTCCTCTTAATCAGAATGCAAGAGATGGAAAAATATATTGATAAAAATTTTGATAGAGAGTTACACCGATTAATTATGTCAAAACTAAAAAAATTAGTTGAGACTACCATGAAAAAACTCAAAGATACAACATCAAAACAAGAAGAAAAAACCAAGGAGAATTTAGAAATCCAAGCAAAGATGTATGAAAATTTACGCCAAATTATGAGTACAAAAGAATTTGTAGATCAATACCATAAGAGGTTAAGTAATTCCACCGTAAAATTATAGAATTGAATTTTTGCAGTGAGTTTATCAATCCCCCCTGAATACAATTTACAATGATTGAGGAAATTGCTGAAAAATTAGTCCATCTAAAAAAGGAATTTGTAAATGCTTATGATGGACATAGTCATATTCAGGAAATCATACCACTTTCAAGATCAAATATTTTTCCTTTAGAGGATAATCATATTGAGATGTTGCATAGTTTTGCAGAAAAAAACCCAATTTACTATAATTCTTTTGAACTTAACATTGACAATGTTCCGTGTAAGGTATACGAAGGGGACATTAACGAATACTGGTTAAACAGTATTAGTCACGGAGCAAGTTATCAACCATTTTATCCAACATGGATACTTTCTGCATATATTATATCCTCAGTGGCAAAAAGTCTTGGGTACAAAGAAGTCCTAGATATTGGTTCAGGAGACGGGCGAATTGCTTATTGTGCAAAAATGTTAGGGCTAGAAACGTATTCAATTGAAGTTGATGAATCACTTGTAGATTTACAAAAATTAATTACTTTTTCTACTAAAATTGATTTTAATCCATTATGCGCCGATGCAGTAGAATTTGATTATTCGGATCTAAAATTAACTCACCCAGTATTTTTCATCGGCGGTCTAGCTCAGATGGGAGGAGACATTTTAGCCAGTAGTATTATTGAAAAACTAAACTCAATTCCTGATCTTAAAAATATTGGCATGACATTTGCCGGAACTTATTCTAAAAAATATTTTCCAGGTACCACATCTGAGAGCATGGCACAAGGAGGTTGGAAATCAATTATTGACAAAAACAACATGAAGGTAATCAAAACAATAACTTTGCCTACTGTATGGACATTTGATCAACCCATAGACACCCCCTACATTTTTTCCAAATTTAATTAAATTATTTTAAAAAATAATTTAATGAAGAGAGGAAAATTCTCTATTCATCTGTCGGGGTAAAATCACTAAACTCTTCATCAAGTGCTTCAGAGAGAGCTAAATCCTCAGGCATCTCAATTGTTGTTAGTTCTTGTCCTTTAGTGTCTGTCACATCAGGCGTCTCAATTGTTGTTAGTTCTTGTCCTTCACTGTTTGTTATCTCAGGTATTTCGATTTCCAATGTATCCTTTTTTGTAGTCTTTTTAGTTTCTTTTTTAGATGCAGTCTTTTTGGCTTTCTTTTCTGCCTCTTCAGGATCCATTACTCCTGCTTCACCTAAAGCAAAAATTACCTCTTCTTCTGGATGATGTGGGCTATCTACCATTCGTGCAATTCTCTTTTTGCCCGATTTTTTAAAGTAGATTCTATATGTACTTGTGTGTGCAACTACATTGCCACCTATTGGACGAGTTGGATCCCCAAAGAAAACATCAGGAGATGACATCACTTGATTTGTTGCAAGTGCAGCACAGTTGTAAGTTTCTGCAATTCTAGATAATAAATGAACAAAATGATTTAGTTTTTGTTGTCTGTTTGATAGTGTACCCCTTCCTAAATATTCGGCACGGAATAATCCTACTGCAGAGTCTACAATAATTAATTTGATATTGTTTTCTTTAATTATAGGACCGACTTCTTCAAGAATTAACGTTTGGTGCGCACTGTTGTATGCACGTGCAACGATGATATTATCAAGAACTTTTTGTGGATCCATGCCATTTGCATTTGCAATGGATACAATTCTTTCAGGTCGGAAAGTGTGTTCAGTATCAATGTATATTGCCCCACCTTCTAGTCCACCTTCTTCTTTTGATTTTTGAACTTGAACACACATTGTAAGACATAGTTGTGTCTTTCCACATCCAAATTCGCCATAAACTTCAGTTAGTGCTTGTGTTTCAATACCACCATCAAATAATGTATCTAAACAATTAGTACCAGTTGTGATTTTGCCAATATCTTGTCTTCGCTTATAGATTTCACTTGCAGTTACAAAATCTTTTGAAAGTAATCCACCCTCAACTAAGTGTTCACGTGCTTTATTGACAATATTTTCTGCAGTGTCTTTTGCCATTCCAGTTATTTCTGAAATTTCTACGGGACCTCTAACAATGAGATCCATGATATTGTGAACACCTGCGTCGCTTAATTTTTTTGTAGATACCGGTCCTACACCTGGTAAACTATCTAATCTTAAATCTTCCATACCGTATTGTACGGTACAGTACTTTATAAGTTTGTTGTTTTAGAGAATGATCGTAGTAAAACGGTTTAAACTAATGAAAAAGATTTATCGTCTCTTTCTTCTTTGACCAGGTTTATTTTGTCCCGGAAAGCGTCCCAAGACAAATCGTTTATTAAAATTGCTTTTGTTTCTAAGTTTAGAATTTGTACCAGTAATCTTTCGGCCTTCTACTTTAGGGGTTTGGCCTCTGACCTTACCTGCCTTTGTGAGCGAACCGTGAGTTGCCATGAATAAACCTGTTATTAATGGAATTTATGTATTTGGAAATTACCAATACTTTGCCTTGACTTTATCTAAGACTAGTTCGTGTTCCTTACTTTTTCTCCTGGCATATTTTTCCATTGCACCTAAAGGAACACCTCCCAGAGTTCTTGCAATGGCATTGAAAAAGTATCTTTGTGGACCCTTAGAACCCGTTTTAGTCATGAATTTTTGAATGCCGTATTTGAAATTGTGTTGCCAAGTTTTGTATAACACACCTAACTGTGCAGGAGTCATTTCATTTCCAATGTTAAAGAATTCGGATTGTTCTAGTAATCCTATTGGAACAAAGGTAAGAGCCGTTGTAGTAAACATTGAGTTTGGTTGTTCTCTTTCTAGTTCACTTATCAAACTAATTGTCTCCCAAGAATCTTCTGGTGTTTCATCGTTATCTAGACCCATGATCAAAGTAAAAGCAGGAATCCAATAATCCTTATTTAATGTCTTGACGCCTTCTTTTACTACCCAATGCCATTCTTCAGGTCGGTATGGAGCAAGCTTCCTGTCGGCGTATTTTTCAATTAGTCTTAGACTACCTGTTTCAAGTCCTGCCTGAATTCCAGTCATATTATCTGGGCCAGATTTTATAATTTTAGATAGATTGGGAATTAGTCTTTCATCTGCAATTGCACCTGCAAGGGTACCATGTGTTGGATTGGTATGTTTAACACCTGTTGCCATAATTGCTGTAAAGAGTTCCTCCAATGCTTCACGATTTGGTTCCATTCCCTTTGAAGTTCTTGGATCCATTCCATAAACAAAGATATCATCGCTGTGAATCCATGCAGATGTAGAACCACCTTTTTTCATATTTACCTCAATTTCTCTCACAACTTTTTCAGGAGGATAGTATCGTAATGATCTTAAAGTGACATCGCAGAATTTACAACCTCTACCACACCCACGCATCACCTCAACCATTCCATGCATACTGGGTTCAATAATGTCTGGAATTTCTTCAAGTTCTGGTCTAGCCCAGAAATTAACAAATCTTCCATGAATTTTTTTGCCGTCTCTTTCAAATTCTTTAATGTTGACTTTGAAATCACTTCGTTTTCGGAAAGGATCCATGTTTTCAAAATCTCCATTAATTAAATAATTGAAAAATCGCCCTGCATGTCCATCAATTTCTGGAGCAATTCCTCCAAGCTCCCCTTCTAAAATTGCATAAATTCCAAACTCTTCAATTTTTGCAGGATCGTAATTATATTGCCAAGTTCCAGATGCCCCTGAAATTACCTTTGCCTTACTTCCTGTTTTTTGTTTTGCAGCTTTAATTCTATGATGTAATTCAGTGTTGTAAAATTCATCATATGAGATTTGCTTTCGACCATAAGTGAAAGTCATAGTTACTGGACCCATTCCAAGCGGATCCATCTCATATGTTCCAACTACTTCTGTGTCTGGACCTATGAATTGTTCAATGTGATCTGGATGAGCAACAACTACTTCATCTCGTCGAAAGCCATCTCTAAGCAATCCCGCTTCGAGTTTTCTTAATCCATATGGTGCAAAGTTTGCAACACCATTCGTGTGAGGAATGTAATTGCAGATAAAGTCAAAGAGGATTTTAGGTGTGACTTGATTTTTTAGAATTTTATACCAAAAGCTGTTTTTATCTCGATGAGGGTCAATTGCAGGTGCACATCCAAAAAATGTAGCCAAAGATAGACCTCTATATGGTGACATTAGAGTTCGATCAGCTGTTAAAACGATTTTTGGATTCCCCATGCCCTTCACCGCAATGATTTCGTGATTTATTTTAAACCTTGCTGGTAGAAGCTAATATTTTTCCAAAATTCCAGCCTTATTTCTGTAAAAATAACCAAATTCTTTATTTGAAGAGAGATGATCCCCATCAAAAACAGTCCCATCCCTACAAACTAGATCTTCTCCAACACAACAGCTTCCGCAAATTCCTACACCACATTTCATCATCCTCTCAAGACTGGCTTGTACAAAAAATCCCTTTGAATTAGCAAGATGAACTGTCTTGTACATCATCTTTTCGGGGCCACAAGTATACACCGCATCAAATTTACTTTGATTGACCAACTTTTCTACCATATCAGTAACATACCCTTTTTCTCCATAAGATCCATCATCAGTAGTTACGATAACCCTATGAGAATTGTTTTTCAATAACTCCTTGGCCAATTTTTCAAAAAAGACTTCATCTTTTGTTTTTGCTCCAATTAGGAGAGTTACATCATCATTTGGTTTAACAAAAGTCAATAATCTCATCATGGGGACAAGACCTGTCCCACCGCCTACAAGCAAAAGTTTTCCTTGTTTTAAATCAAAAGAATTGCCATAAGGACCTCGTATCCCGAGTTGCTGTCCTGTCTTTAGATTGTACAGTCCAGTCGATGCAGGTCCATGTTTTCTAACAGTAAAGGCAGCCTTTCCAGTTTCTGAAGATATCATTAAACTCATTGGCAATTCATTGATTCCTGGAATCCATACCATAGCAAATTGTCCTGGTAACACATTTGACATTATCTCATCAGAGAATACTAAAGTTCTAACAGTGGGAGTTTCATCAATTACTTTTTCAATTATACATATTGTTGAATGGTTATGATTTCTTTGCAAGTCCCACCATTTCCTCAATTCTTGAAATTCCATTTTTTTCCATGTACTGTAATATGCCATCATTTATTTCGGTGAAAACATCAACCCATCTATCTCCAATTGCACTTCCTATTTGAATAGCAGATGCCCCTGCCAAGAAAAATTCAACTGCATCTTCCCAACTAGATATACCACCACATCCAATTATTGGAATATTATATTTTGATGAAATTTCATAAACACAACGAAGAGCAATAGGTTTGATAGGAGTACCTGAAAGTCCACCATATTTGTTACTTAAGATAGGTCGTTTGGTATCAACATCGATTGCCATTGCTCTAATTGTGTTGATTGCAGTTATTGCATCAATTCCAGATTCTATTGCAACACCTACTGTCTCTAAATAATTTGTTGTACCTAATCCAACCTTCGCAATTACTGGAACCTCAGTACACTTTTTTACGGTACTTACAATATTTTTAACTAATTCTGGATCATCTCCAACTTCTAAGCCTACTTTAGCGACATGGGGACACGACAAATTTAATTCGAATCCCACCACGGAACAATTTGCAAATTCGTTTATCATAAATTCAAAATCTTCAGGGATTGAACCAACTAGGCTGACAATTATCGGAACATCTTTGTTAGTTTCTATCATTTTTGCAAAATTTGGCGCCCCAGGATTTGAAAGACCAACTGCATTTATCCATCCGCCCCCCTTTACACTAAAGATAGTGGGGTTTGGATATCCATCCCATGGTTCCTTACTAAGGGATTTGGTGACTACTGCTCCTGCTCCTGAGCGATAAAGCCTTTTAAAAACATCTAGAGAAATACCTAAAATTCCGGATGCAAGCATAATAGGACGGTCTAGGTGAATTGGGCCTATCGAAGTACATAGACTGGCTTCCACGTTGAATCATACCTGTGGGTTCGAATATAATAGTTGATTCAGATCTTACCTGTTACCTTTTTTAAAGGAGACTTTGAATCAACTAGTCATGTATTCTGTAATTTTAACAGAATTTGGAATCTCTGTATTCAAGGAAGGGAAATTTGAAAAAGCATTTCCCTTTTCGGATCCGGTAAAGGATTATCTTTCGGTTAAAAATAAAGAAAGTAAATTATACGATTTGGTTGATTTTCTAAGGCCACTTCAACGGGGAGTTTCCTTAAATGATTCATCTTTGGTAAATGTTCTTAAAAAAAATTCTATTGATGCACAATTAATGGAAGAGGACGAATTGGAGGAAATTCAAACATCCAAACCCCAAATAATTGTAGATTCAGGGTTTGCTGAAAACATACCTGATGTTCTCAACAAATTAAGAGAATTTGCTATCGGATTATCATCATCCAAGGTTACTAAAATCTCAGAAAGTCCAGATTTACATATTATTCAAGCAATTAATTCACTTGATGAGATTGATAAGATTGCAAATGCACTTAGTTCTAGATTAAGAGAATGGTATGGATTACATTTTCCAGAATTAGAAAATGTGATTGATAGCATTAATGGTTATGCACAAATTGTTATGGCGGGAAAACGTGAATCTTTAACGAAAAAAGTTTTTGAGGATGCTGGATTTCCTGAATCAAAAGTAGAAATGTTATCGTTGGTCGCATCAAAAAGCAGAGGAGGTGATATTTCAGAGAAAAATTTGGAAATTGTTCAGTCAATGGCAAAACAAATGCTAGATCTCCATGAACTCAGAAAAAATCTAGAAAATCATGTAGAATCTGAGATGGATATTGTTGCACCAAACATTTCAGCTGTACTTGGTACTGCTGTAGGTGCAAGAATTCTCGGAAGAGCAGGAAGTTTAACAAAGCTTGCATCAATGCCTGCAAGTACTGTTCAGGTTATCGGAGCAGAAAAAGCCTTGTTTAGAGCATTAAAAACCGGAGCTCAACCACCAAAGCACGGAATTTTATTCCAACATACATTGGTGCATGCAGCTCCTAGATGGCAACGAGGAAAAATTGCCAGAGCAATTGCAGCCAAGGCCGTTATAGCAGCTAGAGTGGACGTTTATGGAGAAGGACTCAATGAAACTCTTCTTGAAAAACTGAATATTAGAGTAAAAGAAATTGGTAAAAAATATGAAGATGCCCCAGAAAGAGAACCAAGGCGATTTGATTCCCCTAGTCAAGATAGGCGAGAATTTGATAGAAGAGGAAGTGGATTTTCTCGAGGAAATAGAGATTCTCCAAGAGGTGAAAATAGATCCCGAAGAGATGGTAGTTCTAAACCAAATAAGAATAAAAAGAGAAAACAGTTTGGAAGGCGATAATCAGGAATTTTTCTGGATAAAATCAGACGGAGTTCGTAAATTAGCTACTGAAAATCTAGTTCCAGGAAACCAGGTTTACAAAGAAAAATTAATTATCAAAAAAGGAATAGAGCATCGATTATGGGAACCATTTAGAAGTAAATTAGCAGCATCAATAATGAATGGTCTAGACATATTTCCGTTTCATAATAAATCAACAGTGTTGTATCTGGGAGTCTCTACTGGAACCACAATAAGTCATATTTCAGATATTGTTGGACCTAGTGGAATTATTTTTGGCGTAGAGCATTCAAGTAGGGTGGCCAGAGATTTTTTAGATAGAGTAGCAACACATAGAAAAAATATTATTCCGATTTTGCAAGATGCAAGAAAACCCAAAGAATATTTTTCTATTTTTGGAAAAGTAGATGTAGTCTATGTTGATATTGCTCAGCCAGATCAAACAGAAATTGCTATTGCAAATTGCAAAATGTATCTCAAAAATGAAGGTTATTTATTTTTGGTAATAAAGACCAGAAGTATTGACGTAACAAAACCACCAAAACAAATTATCAATGAAGAAATGCAAAAAGTAAAAGTAAATTTTGATATTTTACAAATGATTGATCTTCATCCATATGACAAAGATCACGCCATAATTATTGCTAAATTTCAAAATTAGTTCTGGCCAAGGATTTTTTTGGTGGGCTTCCAACTTTTACGCACAAAAATAGGCATGATTTTCTGTTTTTTGTAGTATTTTTTTACAAAATCAATTGTTTTAGCGTCAGATGGATATCCACTCCCTAAATCATAATCTTTTCTCAAACGAGCAATAGCCCTATCTCTTGTAACTTTGGCAAGTATTGAAGCTGCCGAAACTACAGCAAATCTAGAATCAGCATGATGATAAGATCGAATTTTTTTATTATTTGACAATCTAGAAATCTCTTTGCCAAATCGTTTTGGATTTACATCGCAGGAGTCTACAAAGGAGGTATCAGGATTGAGTTTTTTTACAACTTTGGCCATGTATTTTGCTTCAAGTCGATTCAAACCATGTTTTTCAACACTAATATCAATAGACTTTGGGGAGATTTTTGCAACAAAATGATCATCAACTAGAGAAATTATTTTTGGGTAGAGTTCTTCACGTTTTTTTGTAGTGAGTTTTTTTGAATCTTTAACTCCTAATGCTGAGAGTTTACGAATATTTTTTTTATCAATGGATATACCGGCAATGACAAGAGGTCCTAACATTGAACCTCTTCCGGCATCATCAATACCACAAATTTGCACAAACTTTGTCGATGTCTACAAGTATTAAACCATTATACATCCAATGGAATTGTCATAGTTATTGGAAATCACAAAAGATTCTTTTGAAGAAATAATAGAAGGTCGAACAAAATTAATGGTTCCAAAAAAATCAATTACTGATAAAGTACCACCAAAAGAACCAGCGTTTTTTAATCCTAAAGCAAGTTTAAGCAGAGATTTTTCAATTATTGCATACGGTGCATTTTTGAAAAATTTTAAAGGACCCAAAAAATTTCTAGATGGCTTATCAGGAATAGGAGCCAGAGGATTGCGTGTAGCTAATGAATTACATGCAGAAAGTGTTATCATAAATGACTTAAACCCGTCAGCTTTGGAATTGGCAAAGTATTCTGGAAAATTAAATAATTTACAAAATGTAGAATTTTCTGAAGAGGAGATTTGTAGATTTTTCAGCAATTACTCAAAAAGAGGTAATCGAGCCTCAATGGTCGATATTGACCCCTTTGGCTCCCCATCTCAATATTTTGATTGTGGATTAAGAGCTACTATGCATGGGGGAATGCTATCATGTACAGCCACAGATTTACAAGTGTTAAATGGACTTTTCCAAAATGCATGTAGGAGAAAGTATGGTGGAGTGCCAATTAGAACTAAGTACGGAAATGAGATAGCAATTCGACTAATTCTTGGTTGTCTCAGAATAGTTTCTGGACGAATGGGATTAGAAATTATTCCGCTTTATGTTGAAAGTAATTTCCATTATTATAGAGTATATGTTAGAGTACATAAAAAACCTGATCAAGAAGAAAATTTAGGATATATCATTCATTGTAAAAAATGTGGTCACAGAAAAATAGTTAATGAAAAAATTTGCCTTTGTGAATTATGTGGATCATCAAACAACATTGCAGGAACGTTATGGATCGGTAAAATTTTTGACAAAAAATTTGTAGAACAAATGATTTCAAATATTCCAGAATTAAAGGTAAACAAGATTTGTGAAAAAGACTTGACTACATGTTTAGCAGAATCTGAAATGCCTGGAATTTATTTCACATTAGATGAGATTGCATCTAAGATGAAATCATCACCACCTAAACTTATTGATGCTATTAAAAATTTGCAAGATAATGGATTCATGGCAAGTGCAACTGCATTTAATCCAACAGGTTTTAGAACAAACGCCAACATAGAGGAGATTATTTCCACCTTTTCAGGTTAGCCTCTATAACCCAGACAAACAATGTATAATTCACTACTTTGTTTTCTACTTGCCGGGGGTTTGGTGAGATTTACTCTCACAAATTTTTTCTTGATAAAATCTCTAAACTCCATAGAATATTCCCCGTCAAAAATTTTAAAAACAGCATTTCCTTTATGCAATAGAACTCTATCCATAATTTTTACACAGTCATAATTTAGTGAGATTTGTTTTGCATGATCGACTGTCCAGTTTCCAGAAACTTGTGGGGAAAGATCACAAATTACTGCGTTGACTTTCCGACCAAAATATTCCACAATATCAGCTATTATAGATTCGTCTTCAATATTACCTCGTATTAGATGCGCACCTGGAATGTCTTCAACATATGAAAGATCAATCCCCATTATCTTTCCTTTATTCCCTGCAATTTTGACCGCAATTTGGGTCCATCCACCTGGAGCACATCCTAAATCTAGCACGTAAAATCCCGGTCCAATAAGACGATATGATTGATTTAGCTCTTTGAGTTTGTATGCAGATCTACTGCGAAAACCTTGCTCATGAGCCAGATTTCTATAGTAATCTTTTCTTGCGTCTTGTAATCTCATTTAGTTTTCGTTGGTTTTTTGTTTTCGGCAATTACCCAATCTTCAATTAATTGGCAAGTTTTAGGACTAATTTCTCCTTCTAGTGAACACTTCTGTTCTACAGGACAAACAAGGCAAGGTGCATTTTCAATTGACAGAGTACTAATTGGGGTTTTCTTTAAAATTAATTTATAAGTCCAGCGACCTTTTTCTAAAAGTTTTTCACGATATATTGTTCCCATTCGTTCTAATTTTAATGCAAGACGTGAACCATCTCTGCTGGTAAGTTTTAGTCTTTTCCATAGTTCACTTTGGAACATTCCTTCCGATTCTTTTTCAGCTAAAAAATCACAAACTCGAGCAGTCAATCTTTCCATGTCAACTTTTTCAATTTGGAAATTTTCAATTTCGTTATCTGTTAATTGTTCTTCTAGTTCTTCTTCCAGTGTTTTTTCTTCTTCTCTTTTAATTTCTTGTAGTTCTTTTTTGGTTAGTTTTTTTGGTTTTACAGGCTTTACTTCTGTTTTTTCAGCAGTCTTTTTTGTTGTTGGTTTTTCTTCTGTTTTTTCAGCAGTCTTTTTTGTTGTTGGTTTTTCTTCTGTTTTTTTAGCAGTCTTTTTTGTTGTTGGTTTTTCTTCTGTTTTTTTAGCAGTCTTTTTTGTTGTTGGTTTTTCTTCTGTTTTTTTAGCAGTCTTTTTTGGTTTTCCGGAATCGCCAGCTAAAATTTTTGTTTTTTCCTTTAAAACTTCAATTTCGGCTTTAATTTTGGATTTTTCGTCAGTTAAAGTAATCTTTTTCTTTGCCATCAAACCACCTGAATTTTATTATTTTTTATCATAAAATAAGTCATCCTATTTAACAGTAAATTCCTCACTTGTAGTTATACTATTCTTTTGGTTTCTATCAAGTATTTTTACTTCCAATTCGTACCTTCCGGGAGCATCAACAATTTCAGAAAACTCTTCGTTTGTAGGGAGGTGTGCATTATTGATATCAAAACATTGCTCGAAATATCCACTTTGAGTTATTACATTTTTGGCAGGTGTGAATATTGTAACATAAAGATCTCCGCACGCAAACGATAAATCATCAATAATAACTTGAATTTGAACTGGTTCTGAAATAGAATATTGTTTTTTTAATCCAATAATTTCAATTGATTCATTATGAGAAGTTTTTCCAATGGGGTCAACTCGAAATAAATTTAGCTCACGATCAGGTTTTTGCAGAATATCTAACATTACAATAGATCCCAAAAATAAGGAAAGGACTACAGGTAAAACAAATACAACATAAGTAACTCGCTTAACCATTTTTATTTCTCATAGGTAATTCCCCTATATCTATTTCGCAAAAGTCTAAGAGAAGTTTGACGAATGAGTTAAATCCGAGTCAACTAAGGATCGCTAGATGCGACTAAGAAAATTTAGAGTTAGAGCATATCGTTGCATTCATGATTCAGGAGAAATAGCTGTAGGGGATTTAGCAGCATTTGTTGGAAGAAACGAGAGTGGCAAGACAACAATCTTGCAGGCACTTACTATTCTAAATAGAGATGGAGAATTATCAGATCTTGATCTTTGTGATGAAATGTCTGAGGAACTTAAAGAAGAAATTAGACTAGTAGAAGGAGAATTTGAATTAAGTTCAAGTGAGTCAAACCTAATCAAGGAAAAATTTCCAAATTTACCTCCGATTAGTAAAATAAAATTGTTTAAGACTAATAAGAATCAGGAAGTCCAATATGAATTTGAGAATATCAAAATAAGTGAAAAATCAGATGAGGGCTTAAACTCTTGGGAAAATTTTTCTAAACGTATGATTACGTTTTTAGATACAATCCCAAATCATCTTAGAATACAAGTAAATACGGAGTTCTTTGAAGATGCACCACCAAAAAATCTATCTGAATTTCATACAGGTTTAGCAGAATTCAATAACCAATTTCATGTGGTGGCAATTCAAGATTCACAGGTAATTGAAGAATGGGATAAAATTTACTCTAGGCCTGAAAACCAGTATTCTAATTTACTTTCAGGAAGTAGCGAAAAAACCGCCTTGGAGAACTTTATTTCCTCTCAGCTGCATCCAAGATTCGTATATTTTTCAGATTATAAAAAAATCTATGGGAATATTAACTTGAATGAATATGTGAGGGAGGTAAAAGGAGAAAGAAGAGAGTCAATAGAATATGTCGAAGAATTCGACAAAGCAGAAAGCGTCAGAAATCTTTTCTATTTGGCAGAGTTAGACATTAATGAATTAGAAGAGGTAAAGGATAGTCCTTCAAAATGCATTAAACTTCTTAATACTGCAAGTAATAGATTAACTAAAAAGCTAAATCCTGCATGGAAGGGAGACCCAATTCATGTGGATTTAAGATTCAATCCTGGAAACATTATGAGCGTCGTAATTTCTGATGTACATAGAGATGGGACCATAACAAACACTGGTTTGTTAAATAGAAGAGCTGAGGGTTTTAAATGGACTTTTTCTTTTATTGTAAACTTTGCAGCAGAAACTCAACGAGCAGAATTAAAGGAGGCAATATTACTATTAGATGAGCCTGCAAGAAATCTTCATCCAACTCAACAGATGGGAATTTCTGATCTGTTAAAAAATCTGGCCGGATCTAATCAAGTTCTTTATGCAACACATTCACCATTTATGATTTTTGATTATACCCCTGGGAACTTGTTGGTTGTAGAGTTGGATAAACGAAAACATCTCAGTAGAATATTTTACGATTATTGGAATGCAGATGACAAAACACTCACACCGATACTTTACGGATTATCACGAGGAATTGTAGAATCCATTATTGATAGAGAAATTGGTAGAAACTCTAGACCGGTGATAATTGTGGAAACAATGTCAGATTCTATGTATCTAAATTCATTTGACAAGTTTTTGCAAGACCCGAACATTTCAATGAATCCGCTAAACATCGTAGCTGCTTTTAATAAAAATGCGGTATTACCACTTGCGATATTTTATAGAAACCACGGGTACAATACTTTTATCTTGCTTGACAATACCGAAGAATCTAAACAAATTTCTTCTCAATTATCATCCAATGATTTTAATCCTATCCAAACAATATTTTTTGAAAAAGACGGAAAAACATTAGAGTCAATTGAAGATTATGTGATTCTGGAAGATTATCTTTATGCAGTTAACCAAACATATGAAATTAAACTCAGACATGAAGGATATGCTACTCTTACTGCAGATGATATTATCTCCAAAAAGAAAAAAGGAGTGTTGGAGAATTTAAGGGCAATTTGGGAAACCCATAACGAGGATGACTGGGGGGAATTTGAAAATGAAGATATTACACGATATATTTGTCAGAAAATTACTCTGGGAGAAACAGAATTTCTATCAGATAAAACTAAAGATCAATTTCGTTCACTTTATCGCATGATTGCAGAACGAATTAGACAATATCAGAATGCTGGAATCAAGACAGATTTAGATAAATTTGAAAAGCCTCAAAAACGAGATTAAAGAAGTTTTCTTATGATTGCTACTGAAATTAGAAATGAAAAAAAATGGTTTAAGGTTTAATTGAGAGATGAGACAAATGTTATCAATGAATAAATCCTCTTTGAGAGGAATCGGCCTTTCTTTAATTTTGATTTTTGCTATATCAATAACGTCAATTCCAATTTTTACATACGCAGAAAATGAAATAATTGTAAAAAGTCTTTATTTTGAGAAAGGGGCCATTATAGAATTCATCAACGAGGGAAAAGTCGAGGTTGGCTCATTTAGAATATGGATGAGTAGTGATTTTAATTTTGAATCTTTTAAAACTGAGGAAGGATGGATTGGAGACAAAACCCCAGAAGGAGTAATTATTTTTTCGTCAAGTGCGCCCCTAAAACAAGGAAGTTCTGTTAAATTTGGAGTAAAAACAAATGAAGTAAAGCCTGGAATTAATTGGAAAGCAATAGATGAAAACGGAGAGCAGATAAGATTAGGAAAATCTATCCCATCGAGTTTTGGAGATCAGGTTTCAGTTTCATCCAATACAAGTACAATTAATGGAATTTTTGAAAATTCTTTCTTTAGAATAATTCCAGAAAAACCAAATGCAGGAGGAACAATTCGAGTTACAGGAGATAATTTTGGCGCATCTCAAGAATTTGAATTCTCCATAAATACAAAAAAATTAGGTTCGTTTTTTACTGATAGTAAAGGGTATTTTATAACTACTTTTCAAATTCCTGAAAATCAACAATCTGAAAGAGTAGATTTTTTCATTAAGGATAAAACAGGTGATGTAAAAAATATCAGCCTGATATTAGGAAACAATGGGACCAATATCCCCTCAGGAGATATTGTAAAACTTACCATCAAAGGAATACCCGATACCATGTTTAGAGGAGACTTTTTAGAAATATCCGGTACTGCACAACCAGGAAGTGCAATCACAGCATCCATAAAAAGTCCTGACGATGTAATAATTAACACAAGAACTGCTGAAGTCACTGCAAAGGGAATATGGCAATTATCTGAACCAATAATTGTTCCACTTGATACTCCATTTGGGAGATACAGTGCAGAGATTTCTGATGGTAGAGAAAGCATTGTAAAAACATGGACGGTGGAATCCTCAAAAGTTATAGTAATTGCGCCTATTAACTTGAAGTTTGATCCCGGTGAGACTATGAAATATAACGGAACCGCCTTGCCAAACCTTCCAATAGAGTTAATTCTCAGGGATCCATTGGGCGATGATAGAATTTCAGACATTTTTGAACTTGATGATACAGGTATAGTAGAATTTGAGTATCAAACAACTGCCAATGTGGATAAAGAGGGAACATGGACACTGATTGCAACTCAGGGAAATCACAAAGAATACATTTATGCAGGATTAGGCGAACTTCCAAGAATTCCAATATATCTGGAATTTAACAAGCTAAATTACAAACCAACAGAAGATGCATTAATCACACTTACTGGAAAACCATCAGAAGTGATTAGTCTGTTAATAATTGATCCATCTGATAAGCCAAAAGGAGATGTAATTCCAATTACTCTAAAACCTGATGGAACAGAAACTCATATTTTGGATCTTACGGGATATTCCTCGGGGATTTATTCAGCTGTAATTAGTAAGGGAAGTGCTAAAAGTACAGCAACTTTTACAGTTGGACTTCAAACAGGATCAGGTGATGTTGATATTGGTACCACCAGGAACAGCTATCAACCAGGAGATCCAATCTTAATTTTAGGTAACACCAAACCCAATGTTCTGCTTACACTGACCTTAATTGATCCCAGTGGAAATGAGGTAAAAAAAGAGCAAATAGTTTCAGACAAAAATGGAAAAATCACAGACGACACCTTTAGAATTCCCTCTGAAGCAGAATCTGGAACTTGGGAAATAAATGCCCAAAGCGGTTCAAATTTTGAAACTGTAGAATTTGAGGTAAATACTTTAGATGAAGAGGGACTCATAATTACCGTAGAAGATGCTCCTCCAGTGCCCACCTTGGGAAAAATTGTAACAATAAAAGTAATTGGAGCTAAGCAAACAATAGCAATTGAAATTTTTTCCGACGAAGGGGAATTAATTGAAAAGTTTACCCCATTTCCCGCATCAAAGGAGGGTCAGTTAATTCAACCTTGGATCGTGCCAAATGATTTGGAGCCTGGGGATTATGTTTTCAAAGTAAAAGATGCCTACAATTCTGCTGAAACTACATTCGAGTTAAAGTAACTTCAAACAATTTTATTTCACCTGTTTTTAAATTAATTTATGAATCTTAAAGACAAGATTTCAGAATATCCAAATTTTCCCAAGAAGGGCGTATTATTTCGTGATTTTAGTCCGCTCTTAAAGGACCCATCTTCACTATCATACATTGCAGATGAATTTTCAAAAATATTTCACCCTAAAGATGTTGATTTGTTTGCAGGAATAGAATCCCGAGGTTTTTTGTTAGCAGGTATCCTTGCAGTTCGATACAACAAAGGAATGATCATGATACGAAAAGCAGGAAAGTTACCTGGAAAAACCACAAAACTCTCATACACAATTGAATACGGCAAAGATACACTTGAAATTCAAAAAGATGTAATTAAGAAAGGTCAAAGAATTGTTATTTGTGATGATTTACTTGCAACAGGAGGAACTGCCCTAGCATCTGCAAAATTAATTGAAAAAGTAGGTGGAAAAATTACAGGCTTTGCTTTTATTATTGAACTAACAGAGTTGGGGGGAATAAAAGGCATTAGCAAATATCAGTGTAAATCATTGGTGAAATACTAATGGATAAAGATGTAGAAATTGGAATTTTTGGCGGTACTGGTATTTATGATTCAGGTCTACTTGAAAATCCGCAAGAAATTATAATTGATACACCTTATGGAAAACCATCCGATTCAATAACAGTGGGACTCTTCAAAGGAAGGAAAATTGCGTTTTTGCCACGACATGGAAAAAAACACACAATTCCTCCGCATTTGATAAACTATAGGGCAAATATTTGGGCATTTAAGGAATTAGGGATTTCAAGAATTATTGCACCATCAGCTGTTGGAAGTCTTAAAGAAAAAATTGAACCAGGTCATTTTGCATTACCAAATCAGTTTGTCGATTTTACCAAATCAAGAATAGGTTCTTTTTCTGAAGAAGGAAGAGTGATTCACATATCAGTTGCAGATCCCTTTTGCCCAGAATTACAAGAATCAATTAAAAAAGTAATAGATGAGCAGGGAGATAAAATTCATACAGATTGTACGTATGTATGCATTGAAGGTCCAAGATTCTCAACAAAGGCAGAGTCAAAATTCTACAGAACATTGGATGCAGATATTATTGGAATGACTCTAGTTCCTGAATGTCAGCTTGCTCGAGAGGTTCAAATCTGTTATGCTTCAATATCTACTGTCACTGATTATGATGTATGGGCTGAAAAACCTGTTACCGCTAAAGAAGTAATAGAGACACTTGGAAAAAATGTTGAGAGAACCAGAAAAATTCTTTCAGATTTGATTGAAAAAATTCCTAAAACAAAAAGTTGTACATGCGCCCAAGCTTTGGCAGAAGCTGAATTTTAGTCATCTACAAAAGATTCTCTTGTCAAACCTTCAGGAAGAGTCAAATCTCCTTGCAATAGATTTTTTTGTAAAGTAATTATCACATCATCAACATCATATCCAAATGATTCTAATTCCTTCTCAGTAGCCTTTGAGATTTTGGCTCCAATATTTTGCCCCCCTATTCTACCAAAAGCAATGGCGGTGAACCGAAAAGAATGATCATCAATGGAAAAATTGCCCGTAATTTTGGCTGCCATTTGGCTTCCGTGAATATTTTTTATACTGACTTTGAGATCCATTTTAATAATTAAATTTCTACTACCTTGTTGACATTGTCATCAATCAAAAAGCTCCAATGATTATTATCCTCAACTTTGAAATCTTTGGTTTTTAACGAAATAATATTTTCATCAAGACATTCGTGTTTAATTTCACCGTTTTCTTTTAATTTTACTAGTTTCCACTTGTATTTTCCTTGTTGAAGTTTACAGACAGTTACTGCCCATTTTGCATCAGAGTCTATTTTTGGCATACCTACCAAATCTGCAATTTCTTCAATGCCTAGTTGTTTTTCCTCACAAAATTTCTTCTT
>DATKYM010000014.1:0-8554 GCA_035528495.1 Nitrosopumilaceae archaeon | reverse complement strand
GACACAGTCGATCTTAGTTTTGCATTTAGTAACTATGCTGCCAACAATGGATTGAACTTTAATCTCATTTGCTGGAGATAACATGATGGTTGTAGATGAAATTCCCCAAGATCTATCAATTAGTTTCTTTGCTGTTTCAGGAGTAACACAAGCAGAATTGTTTTGATTTGATTTAATTAATAATACGTTTCCTGTTTTGCATTCAACTTCGGATAGGAAAACCCCCTGTGTTGTTTGTTGTAATGGTGAAGGTATTGCCTTATTTGTAATATTTTGTGTGTGATTATTGTTTTGAGAGTTTGTCAGAGTTGCTGTCCTAGAATCCAGTATAGAATTTTCTATGGGTTGAGAATACGAAATGGTTAATGACGTTTCCATTAATAATATTGTTAAAAAAAATATAGAAAAGACAATTACAAAATAATGAAATGATGTTCCTTGCACCATTATGTTTTTATTCAAAGTTATTTGTTATTTACCTTTTATTTATTGAGGGATTCTTCTTTTCAAAATTTTATCGTTTTTAGCAGAGTCATTCAAAGATGAATGTTTTCTAACTAGGTTCTATTATTCAATCTCACAGCCTGAGGTATCGAAGTTACAGGAAGAGTCGCATGCAAGTGTGCCAAAATCGAACATATGGTCCGAACATTTCATTTCATTTAGGTCTGAGCCATCACACTCTTCACCATTATTTGCTATACCATCACCACAAAACTCTACAACACAAGAAGCAGAACATCCATCACCGTCACTGGTGTTTCCATCATCACAAGTTTCACCTAATCCTGTATCTGTAAACCCGTTACCGCAGGTCTCATCAGAGTTACAAGAAGCAGAACATCCATCACCGTCACTGGTGTTTCCATCATCACAGGTCTCTGGAGGAGTTGTAGTACCATCTCCACAAGCGGCGGTGGGCACTATACCATCACAGGTAGCATTGCAAAATCCTGGTTTACCGTTATCTACAGCATCATCACAGGTCTCAGTTGGTGGGTCTGTAAATCCATCCCCGCACACAAAACATGCACCTACATGGTCACCATGTTTATTCAAGTGCTTATCAACTGCGTTTGCTGAAACTGTAATTGTTTCTGGGCCGTCATCTCCATTGTGACATATTGTTACTTTACCTGCATTGTTTGGTGTTGGTGGGTCTACTCCTGCAAAAGCTTGTGGTGAAAGTACTGCTGAACCAAATAATATTGCAAAAAAGACTGCTACACTAAAAATTGTTAAAATTCCCCGATTCACTGTATATAGATAAGCCAAGTTGCACTTAAGCATTCAATTTGAAATATTTTTAATGTTACAATTGATCTGAATGTTAAGAGAGTGTAATTTATTAGATTTTAATTCTCATCCTTCCCAAAAAATAATTTCAAACTCAGAAATTTTACGTTGTAATGATTTTTCTTTCCAACCAAAGTCATAACGTTATTCTTTTCGTTATGATCTTAAACAATCCCCATCAAACAATCAGGTCGTTATGCCTTTAGTCAGTTGCAGGTTTTTGTGCGTAAACGGGGGGGATTGTCTTTTTATCGACTGTCAGTAAAAATAGAATCCCCCCTTTCTAGGCACTAAAAGTTACCCTAATCCAGATTATAATGTCAAGTTGATTTTTTGGAATTATTTGTTGAGATTCTTTTTATGATCCGATTATATTATGACAATACTTTATTAGGTTGTTTTTGCGGAAAACGATATGCCTGATATTCAAAATTTGAATCAAACCAGTTTACAAAATAAAGAAAAAACTCTAGATGATGACAAGTCGTCTATGACCGCACCTGACTATATGGTTGCTTTTTCGGGTAACTCTCAAAGTTATTGTGTTGGGATGGTGGATATTGTAAATTCAACAAAAATCTCCCACACTTTGGACATGTATAAAATGTCAAAATATTATAAAATTTTTATAAATTCAATTTCTAAGGTATTGAGCAGATTTGGTGGATGTGTAGTCAAAAATATGGGAGATAGTTTATTGTATTATTTTCCAGAGTCATCAAAAACTGAATCAAAATATGGGATTACAAGTTGTTTGGAGGCAAGTTTTGCAATAATTCAAGAACATGTTTCAATTAATGAATATCTGCAAAATGAGAATTTACCTCAGATTGATTATCGAGTAAGTGCAGACTATGGCATGGTGGTTTTAATGAATACAAATGATTCAACGTCTCTTGACATTATTGGACCTCCTGTAAACATGGTTTCAAAAATTAATCGAAGTGCTGCAGTTAATGGAATAGTTTTTGGCAGTGATCTATATGAAATCAGCAAGGACTTGAATGAATACAAGTTTAAAAGAATTGGAGAATACTCTATAGGTTTGAAAAATTCATATCCACTTTATTCAATATTTAGAAAATAATCATTTTTCTGATTATTCTTATAATGTTAGTATTTCAAAAAAAATAATTTCAAAAATCTAATCTTTATTTGCTCTAAACTTTATCAGATAAACTCCAGCACCGACAATTCTTTCGAAAAAATAATTTCAAATTTAAGCACTAGATTAATCCAAAAATCTAATCACAAACTTATCATTTCTATGAATGATTGATACGTTAGTGTTTTAAGCAAATTTTCCAACTTTAATTCATGAATAATTCTACTTTTGAGGAATCTTATGTAAGATTAAGGTGTGGTTGTATGATTGGTGATTTTGGGGAAATTAGCCAAGAGTGCCTGCCTCACACTCAGGGGAATTTTATGAAATAAAATATTTCTTAACAATATCCTTTTGATTTTTCATCCTTTCCAAAAAATAATTTCAAAGGCCCAAAAGGAGAGCTGAACGTTTGAATCAAATGTTTAGGAAACCAATTAAGATACCAAAGTTGTCGTAGTCAAAGATTCTTGGTAAATCAAATCCAGGGATTCTATCATCATTCCTTGCTGGGTTAGATCATCAATGGTAGCAACAAGATTACCAGAGGCAAAATCCACTACTGAGATTGTTCCAGAATTTAATCCATCTAAATTAAGCAAATTATTTTGAACAAACATGTATCGATTATCTTCACTAAACAAAACATGATGTGCACCTGGCTGTGCAGGTAGTGTTCTTAGAAGTTTTGGTTTCTCTGGGTTTTCTAAACTATATTCATTTACAACTCCAGGAACTGCAAAGCTGACATACAGGTTACCTTTAGGGCCTATACTCAAATCAAGGGGCCATGATTGTTCACGCTCAGTACCATCATCAATTAATTTTGGCTCAAATGATTTGGTTTTCTCATCCCATACGAGCGCCCAAATTGTTCCATCTAGCATTCCTGAGACATAAGCAATGGATTCTTTAGGGTGAAATAATACTTCTACTGGAGCACTAGGAGATCCTTCATTCTTTGTCAATTCTATTGTGGAGAGAACTTTTCCTGTGCTAAATTCTATCACTGTAACACTACTTTGAGGATCATCAAGAGCAGGAGAAACAGTTTGCGTTACTATCATTCTATCTATCGTCTCATCAGCTGAAATTCCATGTGGATATTTGGTGAAAGCATTAGGATTTTCCTCTTGATTTACCGAAATTTCATCAAGTATCTGGTCGGTTTTGGCATCAAAAACCATTACACTATCAGAACCCATACATGTTAGATAGAACTTTTCTCCATCTTTGCTAAAAATCATATCTTCACCAACTAAACAGGATCCTGTATCTATTGGAGTTACATCAAAAATAGTTGTATCATGGATATTTACCTGATACAAACGCTCACCCATCAGAGATGTGTTGTATAATTTTGATTTATCAGAATTGTAAAATGGATGATGCATTAAGACACCTTCTCCAATCGGAACATCTTGTAAAATATCTCCAAAAGTTTTAGAATCTGGATTCAAGTCAATAATTGCCAATCCATCTTTTTTGGAATCATCTAGGGCTCTGTAGTTCATCAAGGCTGTAAGTGGTTCTTGATTTGTTGTACTAGTGGTATCTTTGTACAGTTCTTCAATAACTACTACAAATGGCTCCCCTATCGGATACTTGTCACCTATTTGCCAAAAGTAGACCACCTTGCCATAGGTTTCATTCAGTATCGGCATCAATGGTTTTGCCTCTTCTGCTGTAAGGTCAGGTAGTGTCGCCTTTACATTTGGAAGTTCAGTTTTGTGATAGTGCCAATATGTTTTTTCTTCTTCTGATAATTCAGCATAAGATTCAGTACCAATCACATATTCTATTCCATAAGGCTTGTCTTGATCTCCCATTCCAGTTGGAAACAAGAGACATACAGCCGTCATGTCATCATAAACTTTACAATGATGATGTACAATCATATCAAGAACCGAATGATCATCTGTTGGAATAAGGTGATTTATTGCCTCTATGTGTAAATCATTAAAACCTAACTGGTTTGGATATTCTGTTTGTCTTGGATTCATTGCCTCATCGTACAAGTTTTTCTCAAATGATTTGATTTGTTCTACTGGTTCGGCCATGTCTTGTTGATACCATTTATCGGCAGTTGATGGCTTCAAACATGCGTATTTGTCAGAATTTACTCTATAAACTAGAACCATCCCTTCTGAGCATTGAATATTGGTTTCTTCTCCAAATGACTCCAAAATTGAGGGAGTAACTAAAAGAGAAAAAATCATCACAGAAATTATTGGTAATATGATTCTCAACAGTAAAAAAACTAGGATTAGGGTTATTTAATATTTCGATAGGCCCAAAAAATAATTTCTACTTATTCTCTATTTGCTCTAGTCTTTACCAGATAAACTCCAGCACCTACTAGTCCTGCTACTGCTGGTACCATCCATGATACACTTGATAGTCCGCCAATTACTAGGGCAGATGTGTCAAGTGACAAAAGTTCTCCGGCTACTGCTTTTTCTAATACAGTTACGGTGACAGGATTTGAATTTTTAACGATTGGATTACATGATATTGTACCTGTATTAGTTGTAGTTTCAAAGAGATTGGTAGTGGAGTTTACAATTAAAACCGATTGAGATTGTACATTCAATTGCTCCAAAAATCCTAACTTATCATCGGACAAGTCACAACCAAAGTTAAATTGTGATAAATTTGTGACGTTATAGAAATAAGTTACTTATTCTCCAGAGATTACCACATTTTTGTCTGATGTTTTTTCAAATATGATCAAATTAGGATCACTTGGCGCTCCAGCAAAAGCTGGACTAGTCATCCCTGCAACCATGATTAAAGCTAAAGTTCCTGCTAAAAGTTTCTGAGAATTATTAAAAATCAATAGTATTTTGTTAAATTGTTAGTTTAATACCGCTATGTGGATAAAGTCTAGATTAGTTGCCCTTTCCTTGGAATAATTGACTTTTTTAATCGGCTAGTCTTTACCCGATAAATTTCAGCACCAAGGAGTCCTACAATTGTAATTCCAGCCACTATTGTTAACCCCAAAACCATACCTGATAACTCATCGCTCATATTGTAACAAATAAAATGTTACAATAATACCTTTATGGAAAAGACAGTCTAGTAATCTAACACGTGTTTAAACACCTTTTCTAGTGTTTAGAAAATAAAAATTATTCGTTATTTGCTCCAAACTTTATCAGATATGCTCCACCGCCGACAATACTAGCTAAAAATAAAAAGAAAAGAGGATTTACTCTTTGTTTGCTCTAAACTTTGCCAAATACATTCCAGAACCTACGATTCCTGCAACTACAGGTACCATCCATACTGCAAATGAGGGCAAACCTCCAATTAGTAATGCAGAGGTATCAAGTGCCAAGAGTTCTCCGGCTACGGGTGTTGGTGGTTCTACGGGTGCATTTATCCAGAGTGCTTGAGTTACATTGACATTATTTGAAATATCACCGAAACCAAATATTTGGAAATTAACTTCACAGTGTTCTTCTGAGGTATCCCCATTATTGGTAACTGTTTCATTCAAAGTTAGAACGCTTTGTAATACTGCATCATTGTCAAAATCAGGAGAATTGAAAATACAATCATCACTGATAATAAAGTCATTAATGTCGTTATCACATGTTATTGTTTTTTGAATGATTTCAGATGTCTCATCTGAACCGAGTTGCAGATTAACCTCTGCGGGATCAACAGTACATGAAGTTATATCTACTATTTGAGCAAATGCTGGACTGGTCATTCCTCCAACTAGAACTAGAGCTATAGTTCCTGCCAAAAGTTTGTGTGTGTTATTAAAAGTCATTAAATTGTTTTATAAAATTTTACTTATTAGGAATACCAACCTATGATATGGATTGCTAGTTACATGGTTGAAGCACTTTTTATAATTTTAGAAAATAAAAAATAAAATTAATTTCTGTTTGCTCTAGTCTTTACCAGATATACTCCAGCACCGAAAATTCCTGTAATTGCAGGTATCATCCATACTGCACTTGAAGCTAATCCACCAATTACTAGTGCTGATGAGTCAAGTGATAGGAGTCCTCCTGCAACGGGTCCAGATGTATCCCCTGAATCATCAATTTCAGGAATAATTTGTTCTATCTTAAAGTATCCCACACCTTCCAAAACTGTAGTTGTAGGCCTCATTGTTAGTGAATGACTTCCCAGTTCAAGACTAAATACTGCACTACTTGTGTTGATATCTACAAGACACAATTCCGGATCAGAACCACAACTGTTGAACACATCAGGCAATACCACAGATGTGGTGCCTATACTTGATAAATTATCAAATATTTCAAAAGTGTCGCCATAAAGAAATGCATCAGTTACAGTTAACACACATCCTCCAGCCAAGCATTCAAAATTCCATTCTGGCGCTGGTGCAAACTCTGTAGGTGTGCCACTGCTAGGAAAACAATTAAAATATCCATTAGGGTCTGCGGGTAGGCATCCTCTTACATCACTTGTGTTATCCTCAAAGCTGAATTCAAACCAAGTTCCATTTGGGGACACATCCACTGGTACAACTGTAGAGCCTACAAAAGAGGCTACCGTTGAAGATTCTGCCACGCCGTTATCAACTGCAAATGCTGGGCTTGTAAATCCTACAGCAAAAATTAAAGCTAAAGTTCCTGCCAAGAGTTTCTGCGTATTCAAAGTCAAGAATTCTGATTGTTAAAATTCACTTAAAAATATTCCACAGTGTAATGAAAAATTAATACACCTGATGAAAACAAAAAATAATCTTGAGTTATAGCAAAAACTAATCTCTATTTTCTCTAAACTTTACCAGATATACTTCAGCACCTACAAATCTTGATCATGGAAATTGATTTAGAATTTTTAAGAGATTTAAGAAATATCAAACAAGTTTTTTTTTATCCCCATACTATCTTAAAGATAGTTTATTGCCAATATGATTTCTAAATTGGCATCTATTGCATAATCAGGATAACAGTTTAAGTAATTCCCATTCTCAATCTCCACAAATGTCCATTCAAGACATTCTATATCAAATGCATATTCATCGAATCGCTCTTCAATCTCATAATCGAATACGTTACTAGGTCCATTAGGGTAATTAGGATAATTGTGACTGTGAATTAACTTCTCAGTATTGTCAGAATAATCTACCGCAACTTCTGCATACAATGCATTTGGATATAAGAAAATTACATTAGGATGAGCGGATATTGCATCGAATGCTTTTCGGTTAACATATTCATTATGCAGAATTATTATTTTATCAAAATTCTGAAGAACTTCAGGATTTTTATCAACATCAATATCGGTGATAAAATTATATCCTAGTTCATATAGAATTTGAGTCATCATCCCGCTTGAAGTATATTTTATTTATGTTAAAAAGAACACTCAAAAAATTATTTTATTTTGTGTAACATCTCGGTGTTACAATTGATGTCCTAAGGGTTTTGAATTTATAATTTAAAAATATAATTCCTAGAGTCAATTTACATCTCTTCAAATCAAAGAGAACATTGTTAGCTAACAATGCTTAACAACCCCTTTTATTCAAAATATCTTTTATCTCTCAATGACAACAAACAACAAAACAATCTTTGCAGGATTGATAATGATGGCAGCAGTGCTATCAGTATCTGCAACCTACAACACTGCATTTGCACAAGTATCAGATGTGTCAACTGATAGAAAAATATCAGATGTACCAACTGATAGAGCACTTCACCCACATACTGTATTTGGAGGAGTAGGAGCTGCAGTTGCTGAGGATGGCGAAGGAAAGCGTTCCTATTTTAGAATGGGAATAGTCCCTGTAGGTGATTCAGAAACAGAGTTTGAAGTAAAACGCGGTGCATTCATGGTAGGAACTATAAAAAATGATACCCGTGAAAAATACTCTGTAATTGCAGATTCCTGGAAAATTACAGTAAGTGCTGATAAGACATCATTTGATGCCTCAGGACAAGCTGAAAGTGAAGACAGTGAAATATATGATGTGGTCATCTCTGGAGATAAAATCTCAGATCTTGAAAACGGTACCTTGTACTATGTTACAGGTACTGCAACTGGTGATGATGGTGAGGTGCATGATCTATTTTACATCTCTGCATTAAAAGAGAGAACACCTCCAATAGATACCACTTCTTAGTGGAACCCCCTAGTGAGTTTACCTCACTTTTTTTT
>DATKYM010000013.1:0-12202 GCA_035528495.1 Nitrosopumilaceae archaeon | reverse complement strand
AAAACCAATGCACGGCAAAGAAATTGCCGATGAGATCGTAAAGAGAAAAGGAGACAAACCTAGTCCAGGAACACTATATCCTGCAATAAAAAATCTCAGAGAATCAGGATTTTTAGAAGAAGTAAAAGAAGGCAAGACCATCACATACACACTTACGCCCTCAGGAAAAAAAGCCCTTACTGTGGCTAAAAGAAAGTTTTGTAAAATATTCTTGGGTGTTGTTCCTTGACTGTAAAAATTTTAGGTGTCGGATCTAGTATGCGGGAGGGTTCGTTTAGTACTACCTCATTAAAAATAGGATTGGATATGGCAAACAAACTCGGCATAGAAACACGTCTTTTAGATTTACAAAAGACACAGATCCCAATGTTTTATTCGCGGAAAAATGACACTGATGAAATTAAAAAAGTAAAAGATGATGTCAAATGGGCAGATGCCTTTATTCTGGCAACACCTGATTATCATGGTTCAATGTCGGGAGTAATGAAGAATTTTTTGGATTATTTCTGGTCTGACTTTGCAGGAAAATTATTTGGATACATTTGTGCCTCACATGAAAAAGGATTGACAGTAATGGATCAAATGAGAACTGCTGTACGGCAATGCTATGGATGGAGTATGCCATATGGAATATCAATAAACGGTGAGGAAGACTTTGAGAATGGACAGATAAAAAATTCTCAATTGCAGGCTAGACTAGGTATGCTTTCCCGTGATTTGGCAATTTATGGTGAAATAATTAGAAAACAATTTCTGCAGGATTTGGAGAGTAATACCTCCGATACATTTGCTATGCAGTATAGGAAATAGATTATTGTTCCAAATTCTTGATTCTGAAAGAATACCCTAATGATTTTTCAAAAAAAGATAAAAAGAGTTGTTAATTGCTTCAATACATGAGTCAAATCTGCACCAAATGCAAGAATCAAATTCCTGATAATGAAGAACTAGATCCAATTGCTAGCAAATATCCAGTTTGCAACAAATGTTGGAATGAATGGAAAGAATACAGGGTTATGGTAATGAATGAGATGAGACTAGATATGTCAATGCCAGATCATAGAAAACTCTTAAAAAAACACGAAAAAATCTTTGCAGGTGTTTTAACTCCAGAAGGAGACATTGTTGATTTTGCAAACGAGGATAATAGAAAACCCGATGAAAATCCTAATGCTTAAAATTTTAAATATTTTTTAGCATTATCTGGAATAATTATTAACAATCTTCTTTTCTTTTCATCATCAAGATTATTTATTATTTTTTTAACAGATTGCGAAATGATGTTTTGCTTTTCCTCATCTAACGATATAAAAACTTCTACTATTCCATCTAAATGAAACAAGATTAATTTCTGTGGCGATTCAGAAATTTCATTAATATATGCTGAAAATAATTCAGTCCTCTGTTCATCTGGAAGCACTGTTAAGATCTCTAACCATGTTTTAAAAAGTTTTGAAAAACTTTGAAAGGGAATGGTGGGGCCAGCTTCTAATGCATTATTGATTATTTGTTTTTTTTCAGGATCACTCATTACAAAAAATTCAATCATTCTTTTTTTCAAGATTGGGGTTCTTAGAAAATCTGGAAGGTTTGCTAAAACCACAATGATATTTCCTGCAAAATTTTCTTCGACCAATGATCTTATTTCAAATTTGATGGAATATTAAATCATGTGTAAGCACTAGCTTAAATAAACGGAATCTGAGCCAAAAAATGTGGCATCTACTGTAGTTGTTGGGGGATTTTTTGGTGATGAAGGAAAAGGAAAAATTATTTCATATCTTGCTATCAAAGACAATCCTAAGATTATTGTCCGTGGAGGAGCTGGTCCAAATGCCGGCCATACCATCAGTGATGGAAAAAAAGTTTACAAGGTTAGAATGCTACCAAGTGGATTTTTAAATAAAAATGCCAGAGTACTGATTGGTCCTGGAGTTGTAATTAATCCAGATGTTCTATTCAAGGAGATTCAAGATTTTGATGTATCTGGAAGAATATTTGTGGATGGGCATTGCGGCATTATAGAGCAAGATCATCTTACTAGGGACTCTAAAGGCGAATTAAAAGAGAAAATAGGCAGTACAGGTTCAGGTACTGGTCCTGCAAATGCCGATAGGGCCATGCGGATCTTAAAAATGGCAAAGGAGGTAAATTCCCTTGCACCCTTAATTGTTGATGTGCCTGCAGAGGTAAATTCTGCTCTTGCTTCAAATGAAAATGTTCTAGTTGAAGGTACCCAAGGAACATTTCTATCTTTATGGCATGGAACTTATCCATTTGTTACATCAAAAGACGTTACTGCCTCAGGAATCTGTGCGGACATTGGGCTCGGACCAAAAAATGTTGATGAAGTAATTGTGGTATTCAAATCATATGTAACTCGTGTAGGTACAGGGCCTCTGGCAAATGAATTATCAGTTGATGAAGCCGAGGCTAGGGGTTGGTCAGAATTTGGAACAGTTACTGGCAGACAAAGACGTGCAGCTGATTTTGATTTTGATTTAGCTAGGCGTGCAGTCATGCTAAACAGTGCAACTCAAATTTCGATTACAAAGTTGGATATTATTTTTCCAGACTGTTCAGGGAAAACATCTTTCGAAGAAATTTCGGATGAAGCAAAATCATTCATAAAAAATATTGAAGAAAAATTAAACACGCCTGTCACAATAATTGGAACAGGTCCAAACATCAATGATGTAATTGACAGAAGAAGTTAGCCTGAAAAAATTTGGGTAAGTTTAATTTACTATTGGTGAATAAATCATCGTGGATAAATTACCTCGTTACATCCAAGTTTCTTCTACGCTTGAATTTTCAAGATTAGTTTGTGCCTTGGAGCGTGCACCACGTATTTCATTTCTTCATGAACATGAGGGAAGAAAAATTTTATCAGTACAAATGGATATTCTAAAAGAAAAACCTATCGTCTATTACACACCACTTGACCATAATGGCCATTTTCTTTGTTATGCCTTGAGAGGAGGGAAAGAACAAACAGAGATGGTAAACTCTACCTCTGATACGAGTAAACTATACTCACCTATCGTACGCATAAAATCACTCCCAGAAACTTTGAAGCCTGGAAATGGGACTGCAGACAGGTACCAACCTATAGAACTTGAAGATTTGGCAAGCCTTGCAAAATTAACGTGGGGGTTTGAAGATAATCCTTTTCCATTGTTTCTTTTCCCTCGAAAAGATAAATGGTTAATTGGTGTTTTTATGAATTTTACTGAGGAAGGAACATCTTATTTTTGTCATGTAGTTCTTGATAAAGATCCTGAACATCCATTTTTAAAATTTTCAAATAATGATTCTGAACCAACTTTTGTGAAAAACCCTTCTGAGCATGGATACTCCTATGTGAAAATTATAAAATTAAAAGACACTCATCCTTTAGTAGATTATGGACACCTTCCAAACTAGAATTTCAAAAATATCAAAAAGTAGAGGCAAGATAATTCTTGCAAATGATTATGATAATTCTATTAAAAATTTAGAATCAAAAACAGTTCAAAATATAAAAAAACTTCACCCCTATTTGTGTGCCATCAAACTTAATTTTCATTTACTGTTACCGCTTGGTTCCAAACAAATATTGAAAATAAATAAAACTGCTCATAGCTTTGGATTACAAACTATTGCTGATATAAAATTAAACGATATTGGAAATACAAATAAAGTTACAGCTGAAACTTTATGGGATATGGGGTTTGATTCTATAATCGTAAATCCGATAATGGGATTAGATAGTTTAAAAAATCTGGTAAAATTATCTCACAAAAATCAGAAAGGGATAATAGCTCTATGTCACATGAGTGCCCCTGAGGCTAAATTGTCATATGATATGGAAATTAAGATGAAAAAAAAGCAGCGACTTTACCAATTATTTTTAGAGTGGGCCTTAGAATCAAAAGTGGATGGTATTGTGGTAGGGGCAACTTTTCCTAAAATTATATCCTATTGTAAAAAACAAGCGGGAAAAAATCTGAGCATATATTCTCCCGGAGTTGGAACTCAAGGAGGAAATGCAAATGAAGTAATTTCTGCTGGATCTAATTATTTAATTGTCGGCAGAACTATTCTAAATGCAAAAAATTCTATAGACGTTGCAAAAGAATTACAATTACAAAGTTTTGGAAAGTAGTGCATACGATTTTGATAAAACAGTTTTGGCATTATCAAAAGTTGTCTTCTCCATGGCTGTAGGATAATCCATCCAGGTATAATTTAGGTGCTCATGAGAAATTTTAACATTCTTTGTTTTTGTTTCTCCGAGAAAAAAAACTACTTTTTTACGAATAAGCTCTCCCTGATATTGAAAATTATACTGGATCCACTCCTCAAAATTATCTAAAAATTCAACATCTGATATTTCTGTTTCTTCTCTAGTCTCTCTTATTGCAGTTTCACGTGATGATTCACCTTCTTCCATTTTTCCTTTAACAAAATCCCAATGACCTGATGGATAATTAAGTAACAAAAACAAAATTTTTCCATTTTCTTTTCTAAATAACACTACTCCTGCCGAGGTTTCCTCTATCACTTTCCTAACCTTCTTTTTCTTTCTTGATATGTTCTAATAGCTCTCATCAAATCAATCTTCCTGAATTCAGGCCAGAAAATATCCATAAAAACTAATTCACTGTAAACACTTTGCCACATTAGAAAACCACTCAATCTTTTCTCTCCAGAGGTCCTTAAAATCATGTCTGGAGAGGATTGGGGTAAAAATGACGTATACAAATTTGATTCTATTTCTTTTTTATCAATCTCATCGACTTCAAGAGAACCATTTTTTATTTTCTCTCCGATTTTTTTTACAGCATCAACTAATTCAAATTGTCCTCCATAAGCTAAAGCAATGTTTAGAAAATGATTGTCATATCCTTTTGTTGTATCATCTAATTTTTGAAGGATGACTTTGATGGATTCTGGCAAAAGCTCAATTCTTCCAATACCTTTAACTCGCATCTTATTTTTATGAATTCTAGGATCTTTATACAATTTTTCAAGTCTCATGTAAATTAATTCGTAGAGATGTTCTAGTTCCGCATCATTTCGTTCTAGATTTTCTGCTGAAAGTGCATACAAGGTAATTATTTTAATATCGAGTTGTTCAGCCCAGTCTAATAGATTTTCAACTGCATCCGCGCCCTTCCAATGACCTACTTTTGTCATCGCAAGATGTCTTTTAGCCCATCTTCGATTCCCATCTAAAATAAGTGCAACATGATTTGGAATATCACCTTGTTTTATGTCGTTTTCAAGTTTTTTAGAATATATTTTGTATAATCCTGATAGCTGAAAAACAGTATCTTTTATTTTATTAATCTAAATCATCCTCGATTTTTAATATACGATAGAAAATATCAGTGTTTTTTAAAAATTCATCCGGATAATTTAATCTGAAATCAATTCCTGATCTTTGTGTTTTCTGTATTTTTTGAATAAAATCGTGGCTGAAATTAAGGTTGCAGCAAGTCCGCCTAACAATGGAGGGATTAAAGTAAATGAGCTTTCATCATTTATCATTATTTTTGTAAATTGATAGACTGTTGGGAATAGTGCAACTAGAACAACTATCCTTAGAATATCACTAATCTGTCGTGGAATTCCACCTATCCAATTACTCAATAACATACCTGCAAATATTGCACCAAGACCAATCCATAAAATAGGCAATGCTCCAGAAACATATTCTCCAATAATTACTTTATTTGAAACAATTGATAGTACTTCAGTCTCTGATTCTAATATTTTTTCATCTATTGAACTAATTCCAGCTGGTACTGACGATAATATTATCAAAACACCTGTCACCATTGTAAAAATTCGAATAAAACCCATCGGTGTTGGCTTTGCCCAACTAGACCAAGCCCTGTCAATATCAAAGGCTCTTACCAAAAATGCTCCACCTAAAATACTGATTAAGATAGCAGTAATCTCAGCAGTATATCCAACTACCGTGGCAATTCCTCCAATTAACAAAAGAATTCCTGGAACTCCCAAGAAAAACTTAGAATATTTTGTATCATAAGCCATCATTTTTAGATATTTTCCAAAAACTGCATAAGAGTATTCCACACTTCTACTAACTTTCATAACTACACGTTGAACAGAAATCACTGGAAGAATGTTTTGAATTACGGGAACAACACTTTCATCATCTTCACCATCTGACACTATTACTGCACCATTTGCAGAAAAAATTTCTAAGACCTTTTTAGTTTCCAAAAGTATTTTCTCATCTGCATGTATTCCTCTACTTTTAACCCCTGCAACAATTATTACTTCGGCCTGGTATCCTTTACTGATTAAATCTTCATATGTTTTAATGGCGGCAAAAATCGAATTTGAATCTGCATCTTCGGGATCTTCTAAAGCTAATCTCTGAGCAGCATCAATACATGGGTCACGTCCAATTACAGGCGTTACTATTCCTGCCTTTTCTCCAACATCGTTGTCTCTATCTACACAAATCACAAGTAGCCTATTTGATGTTGATGCGCTTACATCTTTTTCTACTTTGTTGGAGTTTTGAGACATTCTTTATATTGTAACAGAATTGCTTTTTAACGATTTCCAACTAGTCAAATTATTATTTTAGGGTCTTGAGGCTATCTTGGTCTAAAACTATCTGATAGTTCTACGAGCTTTTCTGATTCGGATTTAAAGAATTGTATTTTTGCCTCTATTTCTTCTAATTTCTCTGTATTTCCATCTTTTATCAGATTTGCATAAACTTTGGTTTCGATAACATAAGAGTTAAAATTTCTCAAGGCATCCATATAGCTAATGTAGCTATCTTGCCATTCATTTGGTGGTTTTGATGTTACAAATTCACTTATCTGAGAAGTAATTTGTGTTAATGTAATATCAGAGATTTGAATATATTCATCAGGTGAAGTGTTTTTATCTTTTAGATTCTGAAACTCCTTTGAGATAGTCTGATCTAAAATAGAATGAATTTCTTTTACTCCGTCAAGGTAATTCTCGTGATCCGATATTGTCAAGGATGCTAGGTCTTCTTGAGGAATCATCCAAAAAAGAAAACTAGCTGCTGTGATTACTGCCAAAATTATAATTGTGATTATTATCCCTTTTTTTGATGCCATTTTAAAAACTAGAATTAGGGCGTTTATAACTTATAATATTTCAAAATATTATATCTAGTATCCAAAAAGATAAAAAAAATTCAGAGTTATGCCATTTCAGTCAAAAAAATAATGATTTTTCCTTTTTTATTGAGTTTTTTAATAATATTACTTTCTCAAGGCATTAAAAAATTTACTCGTATCTAGTCGGTGGTTAAATAATATTCACAGCCTGTTCCTAAATAGAGCAAAGTTTGACTTTTTTTATAATGGTCACAGCATATTGTGTAAAATGCAGAGCTAAAAGGGACGTAAAAGATCCCAAAGAAACTACATTAAAAAACGGACGACCTGCAGTAAAAGGCACCTGTCCAACATGTGGAACTAATGTTTTCCGAATAGGAAAAATGGAATAAATCTAAAAATCCACAAGGTTTCTCTTTTTCAAAAACCAATATAGGGTCGTAGCTACATTTTTCATATATGGCAAAAGTCGATTACGAATCTCTCCTTAAACGAATTCAGGATAAATTAGGTGATGTTAAGAAAGAAACCTCTACTAGGTTTGAATTGCCTGTGGTTGATGTAATGTGGGAAGGACAAAAAACATACCTTCGAAATTTCTCAGAATTTCCTAAAATTCTTCGCCGAGATCCAGATAAAGTCCTGCAATATCTCTCAAAAGAATTTGCAGTTCCAGCTGAGCGTTTAGGCGATAAAGCTATGTTTGTAGGAAGACGAGCGCCTGATGATTTTACGCGTCTTTTTCAAATTTATGTGAAGGACTATTTGGAATGCCACACTTGTAAAAGTCCAGATACTAAAATTTTTAAAGAAAACAGAATATCATTTTTAATCTGTGAAGCATGTGGTGCTAAATCGACTTTAAGAGGTAAATATGCATAATGCTATTTTCAGTAAAAGTTACTGATTACCAAAAAAATCTAATGATAAATATCTGTGACTTGGACCTTTTAGGAAAAACTATTGTTCAAGATGAATTAAAAATAAATATTAGCAAGAGCTATTATGGCAAAAAAATAATTGAACTCGATGAAGCTACAACACTGTTAAAACATGCGTCAATCATCAACATGGTAGGAAAAGATTCAATTTCACTTTCGATAAAATTGGGAATTGGTTCTGAAAATGGTGTTAAAACAGTTGGCGGTATTCCTTTTTTAATTATTTTCAACATCTAATGTTAATTTTTTTATAAATTACTTTATCCAGTGATCTTATTTTCTTTATTTCAAACAAGAGAAATCCATTTTATCTAGTAAAAACAACAATGGTTGTTGTCAGATGACATTAGCAGAAAATTAGAATCAAAGCTTGATGATAAAATATTTTCTCAATCAAGAAAAAAACAACTGAAAGATGGTTTTAAGAAAGGAAAAGTAGTCAATGAAGTTCTGGATAAACCTACTGTAATGACACTTTACAAACTTATCACTGATCATATCATTGCTTATGTCAATGGATCAGTAAGTGCAGGAAAAGAATCAGTAGTGTTTTGGGCAGTTGATGAAAACAATGTAGATGTAGCATTGAAAATCTATCTGGTTAGCACCGCCAATTTTAAAAAAAGAGAAGCATACATTTTAGGTGATCCTAGATTTCTAAGATTAAAAAAAGGAACCAAAAATATGGTTTTCCTGTGGGCACAAAAAGAATATAAAAATCTTTTAAGATGTTATGATTGCGGGATACCTGTACCCAAACCTATCTACGTTACTCGTAATGTACTTGCCATGGAATTTGTGGGTAAAAATGGCTCTCCTTGTAAGGCTCTATTGGTATCTGAAATTGATGAAAATGACTACCACCAGGCAATTTCATTAATTAAAAAGCTGTACAATACCGCCAAATTAGTTCATGGTGATTTTTCAGAGTATAATATTTTTAAAACCGATGATGGTTTGGTTCTCTTTGATCTTGGATCGGCAGTTGATCTTCGACATCCTAATGCTCGAGTATTTCTTAAAAGAGATATTTATAATATTACTAGATTCTTTTCTAAACGAGGAATACCCGTTGATGATCCGACTAAAGTGCTACAGGAAATGATATTATGATCTTTGAAAAACTAATTCGAATTCCAAACGATCGAATTGCGGTATTAATTGGTAAATCTGGTAGTGTTAAATCTAAAATTGAAGAAATTTGTTATGTTAATTTGAATATTGATGGCGATACTGGAGAAGTTTTGATTAAAGCAATTGACGATGTAGAAAAAGTTGAACCCTTCAAAGCCATGGAGATTGTAACTGCCATTGGTAGAGGATTTTCTCCAGAACATGCTCTAACTTTGATTAACGGAGAAAATACATTACATGTTATTAATTTGAATGAATTTGCAGGAAAATCAAGTGCAAATATTGAAAGAATTAAAGGGAGACTTATTGGAGAAGGCGGTAAGGCAAGACGAAATATGGAGAATTTAACTGGAACTTTAATCTCAATTTATGGAAAAACCGTTTCAATAATTGGAGAACCCAACACACTAAGATCAGCAGTAGATGCAATATCTTCAATTTCAAGTGGCAGTATGCATGGAGCCGTTTACACCAAATTAGAAGCAGCAAATAGACGAGGAAAACAAGAGAAAATGAAACTATGGGAAGATCAAAATGTCTTTGACTAAGGAAAAATTTAATCAAATTTCTCCAAGTGAGTTTTTCTATAGAAATAGAGATCTTGCCGGTTTTAGTAATCCTTCAAGATCACTATATACTGCAGTAAGGGAATTTGTGGAAAATGGGCTTGATGCATGTGATTACAAAGGCATTCTTCCTGATATTCACTTAACAATCAAGGCAGTTGATCCTGAAAAACCCGATCCCAAACCCTATATCTTAACTGTAAAAGATAATGGACCGGGAATAGAAACAAAACACGTCCCGTTGGCTTTTGGTACGGTTCTATATGGTTCTAAATTTGGATTAAAACAAGCAAGAGGAATGTTTGGTTTAGGTGCAACTATGGCAATTCTTTATGGACAAATTACAACAAACAAACCTGTTACCGTAAAAAGCTCAACTGACGGAAAAACAATGGAAATTTTTGAGTTATTGTTAGATATTCAAAAAAATAAACCTATTATTTTAAAGCACACTACAAAAGATGTTTCAAAAAATGGACTCTCTGTTAGTATTTGTCTAGAAGGAGATTATTCAAAAGCAGGATCTAAAATTAGAGATTACGTTTATCAAACATCTCTTATCACTCCATACGCTTCAATTACTTTTGATGATCCTAAAGGAGAAAAATATTCTTATCCTAGAATGCTCAATACAATGCCAAAACCCCCGACAATTATTCGACCTCATCCATATGGAACTGATGTTGAAACAATTAGAAGGATGATTGTAGAATCTCAGTTTGAAATCCCTACCATTGATGATATAATGATTGAAAAAGTGAGAAAAGATTTAGGTCTATCAAAAAGTAATCTAAGTTTCACAGCAATTATGGAGAAAGCTAAAAAACGTTGGAAAACTCTTTCAAGACAAGTAAGAGTTGTAATTGCTTTAATGTCATTTCTTAAAATGGATTTTGAAAAATTAAGTAAAATTAGAATAGAAGATATTGATGTTCCAAATAAAAAATTATTTTATTGGGATTTTGGAGATTCTTCATCAAAATCTGTTGAAATGGATCCTGAAAGTCAGTACTATAAACAATTGACAAATACAACACAAGGAGAAACTTTGACTGCCTTTTTGACAAAAAAGTTCCAAAGAGTAGGTCCTAGCACTGCAATAAAATTTGCAGAATTTGCAGGATTCAAGCCTGAAAAACGTATAGGAACAATGACGAATCAAGAACTTGCCCATCTAAGTGATTCTTTACAAAAATTTGATGATTTCATGGGACCTGATTCTAGTTGTCTTGCTCCATTAGGAGAAGAACCCTTGGAGAAAGGAATGAAAAAGTTTTTCAAGCCTGATTTTCTAACTGTATTTCAGCGAAATGCATCAGCATATTCAGGATTTCCCTTTATTGTGGAGATGGGAATAGCATATGGTGGTGAAATTAGTACACGCGGAATCAAGGTTTATCGATTTGCTAATCGCATTCCCTTACTTTATGATGAAGGAAGTGATGTAGTTATGAAGGTTGTAAATGAAATTGATTGGAGTCGCTATAAAGCAAAGGGGGATCCTCCGTTAGTTATTGTATCGCACATTTGTTCTACTAGAATACCATACAAAACTGCGGGAAAAGAAAATGTGGCAGATAGACCAGAAATCGAACGAGAATTAAAATTAGCTATTCAATTCATGGCACGAAAATTGTCTGTCTTTATGAATAAACGGGGTCAAGCAGAAGCTGCAAAAAAGAGGGCAAATCTCTATGCAAAATATGTTCCATTAATTGCACAGTTCTGTACTGAACTTGCTGGAAAGAAAAATGAACCAAATATACAAAAAATATTACAACAGGAGAGTCCAATAGAAAATGAGTAAAAAATCAGAAATAAAAGCAAAGAAAATAAGCAAAAAGGCTGAGGAAAAACAAAAGAATATCCTTGAGATGCTAAAGAGTCATGGGGCTACAGTTTATGATGATTTAGAAAAGGGTCAATTTCCAAAATTTTCAATTCCAAGCAGATCAGTTAGCAATATTGTTTATGATAAAAAACTGCGTCAATACATTTTGGGAAATTCAGCGGCACTCCGAAGCTCCAAAAACACTTCTCAATTAAGATCTTTTACACAATTAATGTGGCTAGCATTTTTTGCAAATAGATTAACAAACGAAAAAAAATCATCTACCTTGAGGGATATTTATTATTCATCTCAAGCTTTTGAAATTGATTTTGAGGATCAGGGTGAATCTGATAATATTATTGTAGACCTAGAGGCAGTTACCTCAAGACCCAGAGAAGATTTTCATATATTTCCTGAGGAGCGAAGTTCTATTTTTGGTGATTTGACAATAGAGTATACAATTCCTGGGTATGAGGGAAAATCAATGAATTTGGCCAATCATCCGGATGGATATGCGATAGGTCCTAGTTTGACTACTTGTGAGTTGGTAGATACAACAGCTGAAATTGTAATTGCAATTGAAAAAGGTGGACTGTTTACAAGGTTTGT
>DATKYM010000012.1:0-12523 GCA_035528495.1 Nitrosopumilaceae archaeon | reverse complement strand
TAGAGATTTTGTATTTTATCCAAAAAAGAATCCGAAACGTCACAAGGATTGATGAGATTCCAAAAATTTTTCCCTCCTTGGTGCCAATGATGCGTACAATTAGTGCACAACTTGTCGATATACTTCCAGAATCAAGCAAACTCCTGTCTGAACTATCAGTCCATCTGGGAAGTATTATCTTAGATTCTGCAACACTAACCACAGCTCGGTTTGATTTCGGCCATTCAAATATCGAATCATCATTAATGTTAGACGAAGTAAAATTGATGATAGACTCTAAATTAAGTAAGCAGTATCCTCTTCTTGATTTTTATTGAATCCTTGACACTTGACTTTCCTTAGACGCGGCCAAAATTCTTCTAAAGAATTAGAATTTATTCAAAAAATTTCTGAAAAAATCGATACAAAATTAGCAAAATCTGATAAATCCCTTGATTCAAAAATCGATAAATTATCATTTGAAGAACTTCAGGATTTAAGAAAGATTGTTGGCCTGGCAGATTTTTTACTCTACAAATATGAGGACAAAAAGGACACAAAGGAAATTTTGGAGCATTTTGTGTCTATAATCCACTCTTCTGCTGAATCAATCGAAGAGGTAGATGATGAGGTTTCTGAATTGATAATCTCCTCTGAGGACTCTATACATAAAATCAAAGAATTACATGTTAATATTTCTCAGAAATATGATTTTGAAAAACCTAACATTCATGCCCACAATGACGAGTTTAAAACTAGTTCACATAATTTAACTAAATTCCCGATAGAGGTTAACTCCCAAGAATACCAACAAAATTCTGGGAATAACAAGGGTTAGGTAATTGAAATGAGTTTGGCTCCCCAAGAATTAGAAAACAATGCAAGCAAGTATGCTTCTGAGGCAATCAAATTTGATTCACAGGGTGCCCGAGGAATGGCAATCGCAAACTATCAAAAAGCAATCGATACTCTGGTTAAACTATTACAATTGTATCCTACCAGCAAGCTTAATTCTTTGTACAAAGATAGATGTAATTCTTATCACAATAGAATCAATTCACTACAAGAGACACATGGTGTAGAGCCTGCAGTAGATCCAAAAGCATCTCCTGATGAGCAAAAAGCATCTGTTCAGAGACAAGACGATGAAAACGATTTTGAAGAATTAGTAATGAAAGAAAAACCCAATGTAAGCTGGACTGAGGTTATTGGCTTGGAGGATGCAAAAAGTGCATTACGTGAGTCCATAATATATCCAACCAAAAGACCTGATTTGTTTCCATTGGGTTGGCCAAAAGGAATGTTACTTTACGGTCCACCTGGAACAGGAAAAACCATGTTGGCTGCAGCTACTGCAAGTGAAATGGATGGTTATTTTATCAATGTAGATGCATCATCCATGATGAGCAAATGGTTGGGTGAGGCTGAAAAAAATGTCTCAAAGTTATTTAGAATGGCAAGAAAGTATGCAGAAAAAGAAGGTAAACCTGTGATTTTGTTTGTAGATGAAGTTGATTCTCTATTGGGTTCTAGAAGTAGTGAGGTGGGTGGAGAAGTAAGAACCAAAAACCAATTTCTAACTGAAATGGACGGAGTAAATGGTAAAGGAAAAGATTTAATGTTATACGTAATAGGTGCTACCAATAAACCGTGGAGTCTTGATTGGCCTTTTCTTAGAAGATTCCAGAAAAGAATCTATGTCTCACTTCCAACCCTTGAAGCAAGGGAAAGTTTGTTCCAACAGTATACTGCTAATCTTACCATGGCTCCAAGAGTTAATACTACAGAATTAGCTGGAATGTTTGATGGATATAGTGCAAGTGATATTAAGGATGTATGCCAAGCAGCACATCTCAAAACCGTTCATGAATTATTTGATTCGCCAGATTATCACGAACCAATAGAGGGTGAAATTGCGCAAACTCCAAGAATATTAACCACTTCAGATTTTAAAATAATAATGTCACGAAGAAAACCAAGTGTATCTACAGAAATGATTCGTGCATATCACAAATGGAGTGAAGAGTTTAGAGCACTCTAGATCGATTTGATTTTTTATTAATTTTACATTTATTATTTTGAAAGCGCGATATTTTTTAGAGTTATTTTGATCTTAAATTAAAATTAAACATAGGGGTTAAAATACGAATTTTCAATTGAATTTTGGTAAATGGCGATCAAATTTTTTCAAAATAAAACTCTCACAAAATTTAAATCCCGAATCAAGAGCACTTGACGAGGGTCACAATAACTACCAAGAAATCAACTCATATCCATAAATTTGGGAAGCTGATTTTCGATGACGGTACTGTCTTTGAAGGGACGGGATTTGGTTTTCCATCTACTGTTTTTGGTGAAGTTGTCTTTAATACTGGAATGGTTGGGTACCCAGAAACTCTCACAGATCCCTCATACAGTGGGCAAATTTTGACACTCACCTATCCACTTATTGGAAACTATGGTGTTCCTGACCCATCCCTCAAAGACCAAGACGGAATCTCCAAATTCTTTGAATCTAGCAAAATTCAGATTCGAGGGTTAGTTGTCCATGAATTATCACTTTATGCAAGTCATTGGAATCTTTTTTTGACTCTTGACGAATGGATGTACAATGAAAAAATCCCAGGAATTTCAGGAATTGATACTAGGGCTTTAACCCAAAAGATAAGGGACGGCGGTGTGATGATGGCAGCATTAGTTGTCTCTGATAATGAAATCAATGTCGAAGAAATAAAAAAACAGCTTGACTCTGCTCCCAAGTATGATGATGAGCAATTTATGGATGAAGTTTCAACGAAACAAGAAGAAGTTTATGGCTCTGAGGATGATACAGTGATAGTGTTAGATACTGGGGCAAAAAATGCAATTTTAAGGAATTTACGAACCCTTGGATATAGAGTTATTAAATTACCTTGGAATACTTCGTTTGAAAAAATTCAATCATACCATCCAAAAGGAGTAGTGATAAGTAATGGACCTGGAGATCCTCAAAATTGTCCAGATACTATACAAACTGCAAAAAAATTAATTGAAAATAACATTCCAACTCTGGGAATTTGTCTTGGAGCTCAGATTATTGGGATTGCAGGAAACACTGAAACTTACAAACTAAAGTATGGGCATCGGGGTCAAAACAAGCCTTGTGTAAATTTAGAGAATAACCAAATCTATGTTACCAGTCAGAATCATGGGTATGGTATTGATCCTGATTCATTAAGTGATTCTGAATTTAATTTATGGTTTAAAAATGCAGATGATAAAACAGTCGAAGGAATAAAACACAAAACAAAAAAATGTATTGCAGTTCAATTTCATCCAGAATCTGCACCTGGACCCTATGATTGTAAATTCATCTTTGAAGAGCTCAGTAACCTAATGGGGGAGGAAAAAACTGCCAAAAGATGAGTCAATAAAGAAAATTCTTGTACTTGGAAGTGGGGCAATTAAAATCGGAGAAGCCGGCGAGAGTCGCTAAAACGACCGTCAATTTGACTACTCCGGAAGCCAATGCCTCAAAGCAATACGTGAAGATGGACTGAAGAGCATTCTAATCAATCCAAATGTTGCAACAATCCAAACAGATACTAGATTTGCAGATAAAGTGTATCTTCTTCCCGTAAATCCAGAGTATGTAGAATCTATTATTGAAAAAGAAAGACCTGACGGAATCATGCTTGCATATGGTGGTCAAACTGCACTTAATTGCGGTGTCAAGCTAGATGAGATGGGAATTTTAAAAAAATATGGCGTCAAAGTTCTTGGCACCCAAATTCCGGGAATAAAAAGAGCTGAGGATAGACAGCTTTTCAAGGACTCAATGAACCAATGCGATGTTCCGGTTCTCAGAAGTAAAACTGTAACCAACTTTGATGATGGTAAAAAATTTGCCAAAGATCTAGGGTATCCTGTAATAATTCGAGTAGCATACACTTTGGGCGGACGAGGTGGGGGTGTTGCATACAATGAGATTGAACTCCATGAAATTGTAGAGCGAGGATTAAAGGCAAGTCTTGTTGGTCAAGTTTTAATTGAAGAGTACATCGGGCATTGGAAGCAAATCGAATATGAAGTAATGCAAGATCATGATGGAAATAATGTCATAGTATGTAATATGGAAAATGTCCTTGCCATGAAAGTACATACTGGTGATAATATTGTGGTTGCACCTTCTCAGACAATTGATAATCATGAATATCATATGCTTCGTTCTGCTGCCTTACGGGCTACTAAACATGTCGGAATTATTGGAGAATGTAATATTCAATATGCATTAGAACCTAATTCTGATAGATATGTTGCAATTGAAATTAATCCTAGGTTATCAAGATCATCTGCACTTGCCAGCAAAGCAACTGGATATCCTCTGGCGTACATGTCTGCAAAAATTGGATTGGGATATAATTTATCAGAACTTGTTAATAGGATTACAAAAAGTACTACGGCGTGTTTTGAGCCCTCTCTTGATTATATTGTATGCAAACATCCAAGATGGGATTTTTCAAAATTTGAACTTGTAAATAGGAAACTTGGACCCTCAATGAAATCCGTTGGAGAAGTCATGGCTGTGGGAAGAACATTTGAAGAATCTTTTCAAAAATCAATTCGTATGTTAGATATAGGAAATGATGGACTCGTATTAAACAGAACAAAACAAAAAATATTGGGCGAGGAAGAATTGGAAAATAAATTATCCCACCCAGATGATCAAATTTTATACCATGTTGCAAACGCTCTCAAGGTAGGTTTTTCAGTCGAGAGAATCAACAATCTTTCGTCAATTGATCCTTGGTTTATTGAAAAAATTAAAAATATTGTAGAAATTGAAGAAAGAATAACAAAAGAAGAATTGGGAAAACCTTTGCTCTGGGAGGCAAAAAAGATGGGTTTCTCTGACATACAAATTGGGCGTGCAAAGGACAAAACTCCTGATGAAATTCGCACTTTACGCAAAGAAAATGGGGTTTTACCTTCTGTAAAACAAATCGATAGTCTTGCTGCTGAATGGCCTGCAGTAACAAACTATCTCTACTTGACATATGGTGGAAACTCTAATGATGTTCAAATTAATCCCGATGAAAAAGGGATAATAGTTCTTGGTGCTGGTCCTTACAGAATTGGCAGTAGTGTAGAATTTGACTGGGGGACTGTAAATATGGTTTGGGGACTGCAAGAAAATGGCGAAAAAAACATCTCAGTTGTTAACTGCAATCCTGAAACAGTTTCAACAGATTATGATATTTGTTCAAGATTATATTTTGAAGAATTGACTCAAGAAAGAATTTTAGATATCACAGAATTTGAAAATCCTAAAGGTGTAATTACTTGTGTTGGAGGGCAGACTGCCAATAATCTTACACCGGGATTATCAGATCATGGTGTAAATATTATGGGAACTAGTGCTCATGATGTAGATAGAGCTGAAAATCGTTCAAAATTTAGTGCAGAATTAGACAAGCTTCACATTCAACAACCACGTTGGCAGGCCTTTTCTAATCTAAGTGAAGCAAAAAACTTTGCTCAAGAAGTAGAATTTCCTGTAATTGTTAGACCATCTTATGTATTATCTGGAGCAGCGATGAAAGTAGTATGGTCTCAAGAAGAATTAAAAACCTATGTTAAAGAAGCAACTGACGTTTCTCCAGATCACCCAGTGGTTATCTCAAAGTTTATGCTAGATTCACTTGAAGTTGATGTTGATGGAATAAGCAATGGCAAAGAAGTCATTATTGGTGCAATTGTAGAACACATTGATAGTGCTGGGGTTCATTCTGGGGATGCAATGATGTGTATCCCTCCGTGGCGTTTAAACAATAAGACTATTGAAACAATTACTGAATACACTACCAAAATTGCTACCACCTTTAATGTTAAAGGTCCGTTTAATTTACAATTTTTAATCAATGACAATCATGTATACGTTATAGAACTAAATATTCGTGCATCTCGTTCTATGCCGTTTGTCTCAAAACTTGTCAAGACAAATCTTATTGCGTTAGCTGCTAAGGCAATTTTGGATAAGCCATTACCACAAATTCCAAAAAATAAATGGCAAAAAATCCCCAACTTTGGCATCAAAGTACCCCAGTTTTCTTTCATGCAATTAGAGGGGGCCGATATTGCTCTAGGCGTGGAAATGCAATCAACCGGAGAGGCTGCTTGCTTTGGAAGCAGCTTTTATGATGCATTATCAAAAGGGCTAACTTCTGTTGGATACAATTTACCTAAAACTGGGGCAGCTTTGGTAACTGTCGGGGGTGCAAAAAATAAGGAAAAATTACTCCAGTCAATTGCGAGTCTAAAAAATCTTGGATTTAAGATTTTTGCAACAGAACATACAGCAGAATTTTTTGAGGAGAAAATTGGCGAAATCGAAGTGGTTCACAAGATTTCAGAGCCAGAAAGAAAACCAAATATTTCAGATTTATTGTATCAGCGAAAAATAAATTTTATAATAAATATTCCTAGTACCTCCACACTAGAAAAATATGTGGGGATGCTCGATGATGAATATCAAATTAGACGTAAATCTTTGGAATTGGGAGTTCCGGTTCTTACTACAATAGAGCTTGCAGATGCTTTTGTAAAAACATTAGAGTGGTTGAAAAACAACAAGCCAACAATTGAACCTATAGAACCATATGATCCTTTTTGATTACAGTACTTGATCTAGCACTGTTTCATCTCCTATAATGGTTCCATCAAGTGTAACTATTCTTGCTGATGATACTTTTTTTATCTTTTCAATAATGGGCGAGATTGATTTTTTATATTTTTTTTTGTTGGTTGCATAAAAATACTTGTTAAATGAAGGAATTACTATAATTTCAATCTCTCCTGATTCACTTGGAAAAATCTGTCCCTTGTCTGCTTTAATTGAAATCCATACCCTTTCTCCGTTAATGATGGATTCTTTTTGAAAAAACACTGGATGGATATGTCCCATCACTATTTTTTTAACGTGCGCAAAATTCTCAGAAGGCATAGTATGTCCATGTGTATACAGAATGCTATCGTCTGACATCCCAGCTGAGCTAATTAAGGAAATACCGTCTGGAACAAGACGTTGGATATTTGCATCATGATTTCCTGGAATTAGGATTATATCACACCTTTTTTTTATTTTTTCAAAAAATAATGGTACGTCATTCCATTCGATTTTTGAAATATTTTTGATACTTGATTTTACATCCCCCAAAAGTATGACTGAATCTGGGTTTTGTACCTCGATTATCTCTGATAATTCATCAATTGTTTCATTTATCGTAGTATTTTTACCTACAGAAATCTCATTTGATGAAAAACTATTTTCAAAACCAATATGAAGATCAGTTACAACCAAATATTTTCTCTTCCCTTCAATTAACAACGCTGGTTTTCCAGATATTATTTTTTCTTGTGACATCAAAGATATACTATAGTCTATGGATTAAATTCTTGTGAAAAAAAGTTTTGACCGCATAGAGTCCCTTGTTTCTGAAAGACGAGTCAAATTACATGTTTTTGAACCAAGTCAAAGGGAAATCTGGACAGTTGTTGGTAAAGGTAAAGAACATTGGTTAGATCCTGGTGGGGAATACTGTTCTTGCCCTGGATTTTATTTTGGAAAACTTTCTGGCAAGAATTTATGTTATCATTTAGAGTCAGTGTTTTTAGCAAAAAAAGAAAATAAAATTGAAAAAATTATATTTTCAGATGATGAATACCCAGAATTTCTTGCAGGTTTGATTTCAGATTTGTGATTTTACAATAATTAGAACTTGTTAATAACTAGAAAAAAAACTAAATAATAATGGATGAGCAACAACATAATTCACAAATTGAAAAAATAGCAAAAAGCATGTTAGAAGACGATATCTCTATAGATGAACAAGATCCCAATAAATTACAAAAATACAAAGAACAAACCATCTCTGACTGTGGTTTGAATGAAGATGATGCACTAAAGTTAACATATGAGGCACTACTGTATTTGAAATTAAAAAATTCTGATGGTTCTGATCCTATTCAACAAGGTGATCAGTTTGGAGCTGGTTTTAGTTGATTTTAGCTTAAAGGAATAGATTCAATATCCTCTTTTGAAACTCCCTTCCACAGACCTACCATTCCTTCAGGTTCCACTTCTTCAACTTTAGTAATTAATTGAATTTTGATTTGGTCGGGTGTTGGAGGCATCCATAACATTGCCATATACTCGCCTTCAATTCCAACCTTAGTTGGCATAGCCATGATGATTTTCTCCTTTGAAAATCCTTTTGCAATTAAGGCATTTTCTGATTTTTCCTGTAAATCCTTTCTTCCATGAGTGAACAGATAGATGTTTTTTTGAGTGTCAATTTCGGTCATAACTTCTCTGAAACTCGAAACTAAATCAACTTTTCCTGATCTTGTACGCACCAAAAAGGGTTAAATTGCCTTGAACCAATTTGTGAGCTGTGAAAATATTCACTGTAGGAAGCAAATCCTTTGTAACAAGTTTTCAACTAGCTGGAATTCCTGGAATAATCTCTCCAACCCCCAAAATTGCTCTTGATCAAATAAAAAAACTAACAGAAGATTCTGATGTTGGACTAGTTCTTGTAAGCGATGATATTACAGAATCTATAAGTGATGAATTAACGGCTCTAAGGGCAGAAAAATCCACTTTAGTGTTTGCACTTCCAGCTACTGGTAGTAAAAAAACTGAGGTTGACTATCGATTAATGCTCAAAAAGATTCTCGGTGTTTAGTTTTTTTTAATCTACTTATATCCAGTATTTTAAAAGTTTGATATGAAAACTGCGTTTGTAAGAAAACCATCTACTATATCTATAGAAGAAACAGAAAAACCAGCTTTAGATTCTGGTGATATTTTGGTTCAAATGCATGCATGTGGGATTTGTGGTTCTGATTTGGAAAAAGTATTTGGGCAATATGGACAACCATCAATGAAACTTGGCCATGAACCGGCAGGAATTATTTTAGATATTGGTTCCAAAGTTGTTGATTTTAAAAAAGGTGATAGAGTTTTCACCCACCATCATGTTGCATGTTATTCTTGTCACAATTGTAAACATGGCAATGAAACAATGTGCAAAAAATACTCTGAAACTAATCTTTCTCCATGTGGATTATCTGAAGAATATGTTGTTCCAGAATGGAATGTTTTTCATGGAGGTGTTCTAAAACTTCCTGATTCAATGACATTTGAGGAGGCAGCTATGATTGAACCCTTGGCATGTTGTGTAAGATCATGGGGTAAGATTAACTACCAAGAAGGGGATTCTGCAGCTATTTTTGGAGTTGGACCCACAGGAATGATGCATGTAATGCTTGCTCAATCCAAAAAATTCTCAGATATTTTCTGTTTGGATGTTAATGATTATAGATTAGAATTTGCAAAAAAATTCAATGTGACTAAGACAATAAACTCAAGAGATGAAAAAAGACTAGAGCAAATTCTTGAAAAGACAAATGGACTAGGAGTTGATATCGCAATAGTTGCCACAAGCAGCTTAAAGGCATTAGCGGATGCCATTGAAACGGTAAGAAAAGGAGGGACAGTTCTGATGTTTGGAGTTCCATCCAAAGGATCAAAAATTAATTTAGATATGAGTAAAATTTATTCCAAAGAAATTACTTTGGTTACAAGTTATGCTGCATCTGATATGGACACCAGAGAAGCTCTTCTATTGATTGAATCTTCAGAAATTGATGTGAGACAACTTGTGACCCACACGTATCCTATTTTGGAATCTCAAAAAGCATTTGATCATGCAAAAAGTGGCGAAAATGCAATGAAAATAATAATTACAAGATAAGAAAGGCTTATGACAGGTAAATTTTTCTTTCAAAATCGAAGAGATATGGATTGGGGCTTGAAAAATCGACTTGCAAAAATTATCAACCCTCAAGACAATCGTGCCTTAATGTTGGCAGTAGATCATGGGTATTTTTTGGGACCAACTGAAAAATTAGAAAATCCAAAAAAAACAATATCTCCACTATTGAAATACTGTGATTCTTTGATGCTTACTAGAGGTGTTCAGAGAACCTCGGTTGATGCCAATACATCCGTACCAATGGTACTACGTGTTTCTGGTGGGGCAAGTATAATAGGTGAAGATCTATCTCAGGAACAAATTACGGTAACAATGAAAGAGGCAATTCGATTAAACGCAAGCGCCGTTGCAATGTCTATGTTTGTTGGCTCTAAATATGAAAATCAAACTATTGTTAATCTTGGAAAACTAGTGAGTGCTGGTGAAGAATATGGAATTCCTGTATTGGCTGTAACTGCAGTTGGGAAAGAACTTGGAAAGGACTCACGATACCTTTCTCTTGCATGCCGAATTGCCGCTGAACAAGGTGCTCATATTGTTAAGACCTACTATTGTGATAATTTTGAAAAAGTAGTTGATTCATGTCCTGTTCCCATAATTGTGGCAGGTGGAAAGAAAATCCCGGAACGTGACGCAATGCAACTAACATACAATGCCATTAAAGCAGGTGCAGTTGGGGTTGACATGGGTAGAAATATCTGGCAATCAGATAATCCTGTCCCAATGATACGGGCAGTTCACTCAATAGTTCATGGAAATGCCACAGTTGATCAGGCCTTCAAATTTTATACACAGCTTTGCCAAGAAAACAAATCAAATAACCCTAATCAAAACAAATCAAATAACCCTAATCAAAACAAATCCAAATCCAAAAAATAATCAATCATTTGTTTTTGATAGATGAATATGAACAATTTTCCAAGTGGGGATCTTCACAAGTACAAAAGTTGCTCTACCTTCAATTGAAATATGTTGTCCAGTGAAGGCTTTGTTATCTACAAGCATTCCTTTTTGATTTAACTCAAATGCAACTATTGCAGTATCGCCAAATATGCTTATCTTGGGTTTTTTGATTTCGTAACTGTAATCTGAAATACTAATAAATTTTAATTCTTGAAGCTCCACTGCCGTTTGAATATCTTTTAGGTCATATGGGCGTAAATCACTAAAACTTGAAAACTTGGAATCAATTAATTGAATTTCTTTTAGATGAGAAAAATCTTTAGTTTTTCCCGACTCGAAAAAAATCTCAATTATTTTTATAATTTCTTCCTTTTCTGACAAAATCGTTACTAAATTGAAGGAAATTATGAGTTTAAATCTTCTGAAATTTCCTATATTACAAATTTTTGATTATTTTATTGAGAATCTTTATTAGGAATTAAAAAAATAAATTTTTGAAATTCAATTTATTAATCTGCATATTGAGTTGCAACTACATAAGGATCAAACAATGAAATAAACGTAGTTGCATTATCCATATTTCCTTCTACGATAACTGAACCATCATTTATTGAATCTTGGAATACTTTTTGCATTTTATTCGAGCATGTTTACTGCAGGTGGTGTCCATTCACCACTTAGTATTTCAGGTTGCGGCCAGTACATCCTCATTACAAGAGTAAAATTCTCTTGTGGAGATGGCAACCAGTTTGATTCTTTTCCTTGAGGTGTTTCATTTTGTATGTAGATATCAAGTGAGCCGTCATTGTTGAAAACCAAGTTATCGCGGTCACCAATCGCATATTTGTCGATCGAGTTTTTTACAAAAAATTGTTCAGAGTTATACAGGGTTATCGACCAGAATGCATTCACTGGAGGTGTTTTATCTGCTGCAAAGTGTATCACATACTTGTTTTTACCGTTTAATGCATCACCATCTGCATCAATAGATGTTTTTGGATACATGGCATCCTCTTGTAGATTAGCTCCTATGGCATACCAAGATATCATCGCTCGAGTAGTGTAATCAGTACCATATGTTCCAAGCCCAGTTACTATTTGCCAACCATTTGAAACAGTTCCAAATATTTTCCATTCATCAGATATTTTTTGATGAGCTGCTTTTACTGCCAGATCAAGTGTTTCGGAATCAATTTTGTCTGTGTTAAATGGTTTGCCTGGAACTAGCCCAATTTTCTCAAATTTCTTCAGTGCTTCAGAATCAGCAGAACTTGCAGGATTGTCTTGCATAAGCAAAGAGAATCGGTCAAAGAAAGTAGTTGCATCCATTGCAGCAACTTGGTTGACAGTAGCTGTCTTCATGTCAATTTTAGAATCCACAGACAAATCTTTAGGAGGCAGGTAAGATTTTCCAAATGAACTAAGCGGGGTTAATGCGTATTGTTTTTGAATTGCATGTACAGAATCATAATCAGATACCCCGTTTGTTTGAGTGCGTCCAAGTATCCACACCAGATTGGTTGGGGATTTTATTTGCGTTGTTCCTTCAGGAACGCTTCCGTCCCAGAACGGTCCAGTAATAACAAAATCGCCAGATAATGTACCAGTAGTTCGCGTTCCAGGGGAATCGAATACATTTGTCCATGCATCCATAATTTGCATCAGATAGTAACGATCATCAGTATCTGGAACATGCAGTACGATTGGCTCGTCAGATAAATCTAAAAATGCTGTAGAGTAAAGAGTGTCCACACTTGCAGTAGCTACCGCAGTAAAATTAGGATCTGGGAATACGTCCAGATGTGCAAACTGGTTTACAGGAG
>DATKYM010000011.1:0-2912 GCA_035528495.1 Nitrosopumilaceae archaeon | reverse complement strand
AAAGTGTAACCATATCCTACCAAAGTCTTTGGGTCTTTTGTCTGCATTTTGTTTTCAAAGGACTTACGGTTTCGCAACGCCATACTTAGGAACATTTTAGTATTATAAGCTATGTTTGAGCATTGCTGATGATTAAAGAAGCTATGTCTGACACATGATGAGTTTGCCGAATTATGAAGCAACGCATTTCTAATTCTTGAAATATCACACTACAAACCTCTACATATTGGATTAGAGTAATAACATTATTGGAAAACTCCTTCCAGATAATAATCAAGGCCAAGAGCTTTGCACATGAAAAGCATAGAAATCAAAAGCGAAAAGACAAAGTCACACCCTTTATTGATCATTTGGAAAAAGTTGTAAATCGTTTAAAAAATTTAGGGATTTCTGATAATAATGTTTTATCTGCAGCATGGCTTCATGATACAATTGAATATACTGATACTACATTTGATGAAATTAACCAAATATTTGGAAATACCATCTCAGTCATTGTTTTGTCATTAACAAAAGATTTGCAATTAGCCAAAAAGGAAAGAGAGACTCAATACATTCAGCAATTAAGAAATTCCACACTTCAGGCTAAATTGATTAAATTTTGTGATATTTCTGCAAACCTAAAGGATATTTCAAATTCTCCAATTTCAAAAACTCAAAAAAACAAACAAGTGAAAAAATTATTTCATTATTTAAGAATAATTAAAAAGGACATCTCTAAAAATAAATCAAATTATCCAAAAATATCCGAACACATTGATGGAATAAATGCTGTAGGTGCTAAATTTAGGCAAAGACCAATTATTTTTTGAAGGAAATTCCTTGATGTGGAAAACCATGATTGAAATTAAATATTCTAGATATTTTGAATGATACTAATCCCAAAACGACAGATATCGGGCGATAGAAGCATTAAGGGATAGTATCAGAATGTGGTAAATTTTGATGGTAAATAAATTGTATCTTTTTTAATATTACAAAAATATCTCAGAGTAGATTAATTCCTTAAACAGAAATGATTCGATAAAATTTAATTTTTTATAAAATATTTTGAGAAAAATTACTGGTTTAAGCTTCCATGCTGGCTTTAAGAAGGTTTGATCTAACCAGAACAGGTACCTTGTAGAATACTCCTAATGCTAAAGCATCTGAGGCACGATAATTTCTTAGAATCATGTCTTTCTTGCCTGTAAAATAGAGATTGGCTCGTAAAATCTCTCCACTTTCATAGATTTTTACTTTCACCAATAATAGCTCATTTTCTTCACAAATCTCTTCAATCATTTTATAAATTGAAGGAACAGGATCTTGGGATGTTTCTGAAAAACTCGAGATATGTTTTGCGACTTCACCTGAGAAAGCCCTCATGTGGAATTCTTTTCCGTTTGATCCCTTGAGGACAACCATCCCCTCTACGGCGTAAGGGTCTACAAAGCCCACATAAGCAATCGTGACTGATTCGTAATCTGGATCTTGTTTTTGATTAATGTCCATTTTATTAGATTTAGTACGAATTTTATGCTTATAAATTGCAAGGAAAATACTTTTTATAATTATTTGATTTAAAATAACTTGCCTCAGTTATCGCATTACAGGAATTGAAAAACACGTATTTTATTACACTTGTTTCACAACATTTTTTATATGAATTTAGCTTTGACCTCTAAAATTGTTACACTTGAAAATATATTAATAGAAAAACCATCAAAAAAAAAGTGTTTATTAATTTTTCCAACAAATTGTTAATGGGTATTTTATCTCTAATTATCATTTCAGGCTCATTTGTATCCGTTTTGGCAGATTCTAATCGTATAGGAGTAGGGGAAGGCGTTTCAGCAGATGGTACATCTGAAGTCTCATCACAATACTTGGAATATCCTAGGAAACAATCACCCAGTGTAGGTTCAGCTGAAGTAGGGGCAAGTGTAGCTAATGGGTGTAACTGTGTTATTTTTAGAATGGATGACTTGCAAGATTTTTTCGTGGATTCTGTACAGGTAGCAATTATGGATGAGTTTACGCTAAGAGATGAATTCCTTTCAATTGGTCCAATATTCAATGATTTTGGCAATGAGCCAGGAAAGACTGTTGAGGATCCTGCAAAATTAGGAGTCAGTTCAGGATTGTTTGAATTGTTTAACCATGGATGGAATCACACAGACTTTACCACGTTTAATTTGACCGAGCAAACAAATCAATTGCAACTAGGCCAAGATAAAGCAGAGTTAATTTTCGGAAGCATCACTACGTTTTTTATTCCTCCATTCAATGAGTTTGATAATAACACACTAGATGCATTGAATGCAACAGATTTTGAAATGATTAGCTCCGAAGGTGTTGTTGATCTTGATCCTCATTTTGTAGCAGATGGTACTAGTGATATTGTAGATTCTCGAGGACTTTATCACTTGCCTTCAGATGTTAAATTTATTGACTTTGGTGTAGTACCTCCAGCTCGCATTTCAAATTCTCAGATTTTAGATGATATTGATACCAGTATTTCATCTAGAGGATACGCCGTGGTGACTTTACATGCACAAGACCACGCTGAAACATTTCCAAATGGAACTTACATAAATGCACCAAATGCAACTTTAATGAATGATTTACGCGTAATTATTGATGGTGTAAATTTTAAAAATTATCCAATACGAACCTTTGGTCAAGTAGTTGCATTTAGTGGGAATATTTCAATAGATAATGTGACTCAAGTTGAAGGAACTGGAGGTACCACTGACTTTGTATTTGATGTAACACGTACCGGTGTTGGTGCCATCTCGGTACAATATCAAACAGCAGATGTTTCTGCAACCTCACCTGCTGATTACACTGCACAAACATTAAGCACACTAAATTTTGGATCTAATGAGACCCTAAAGACAATCACCGTCCCTATAGTTACTGATTCTACA
>DATKYM010000010.1:0-49047 GCA_035528495.1 Nitrosopumilaceae archaeon | reverse complement strand
TACAAAAAGCATTCCATCATCTACAAGAGATTCGTTCCTATGAAGGGGTTCGATTTCGGGATTCAATGGTTAATACCTTAAATTCATGCTCTCAACGAGTCCCTGGAATCTCTTGAATTCCTGGAAAAATTGAAGTCCTTTCTCAGTGATCAAAAAGACTCTATTTCGATCGTTTTTGACAGACTCGACTAAGCCAGCTTCTACCAATTTCTCACATTTGTCTAGTACTGCATAGTGAGATAGGTTGGCTTTGCGAGATATTGCAGATATAATGATTCCATCACGTCCACCATTTGCGGTAACGTCAAGAATATCACCCATTATGCCCATTTCGGACCTGTATTGTTGTTTTGACATGTACTTGTATAGCAATGGTTTGTTTATGAGGAATCTTCTGAAACCTCAAAGCGGAACGCAAAGCGGAACGCCAAATTCATGCACCAAAAGGATCAATTTAGATAGTTTTGATTGCAGGAGGCAAATTATGGTTGTTTTTTGTTCCTGAATTTATCTTCTGAATTTTGTTAATTTTTGAAAAATAATCAAAAAGAAAAATTTTCTGAAAGATTTTGTATTTTGATATTTTTTTACCAGATTTTACGATTTTTTGTATATAAGGAACAGGGCGTTTCATTACCATTCCTAAACAATATTCCAAATACTTACCAATAATGCAAAAATACCAGAATAATACTGTCAGTGGGAGGGCAACTTTATCTATGTTTTAGACAACTCTCTTAGCTATAACCGATTTATAGGCAGAAAGTGGAGAGAATTTTGAATTATAAAAAGCTCAAAATGATCTGAAATCTATAGATGAATCTCAAAAAGAAAGACATGTAACTTTTTTACTGAAAAATTTGTAAACGGAAAGGTAGGAGTCCAAAAATTTGCTTTTGGAGGAAACGCTCCTAATGATCGAAAGAAAAACATTTTTTCTTTAGAAGGAACTTCATGATTGTCCTATGCTGAGTATGCAGGATATTAATCTGGAATTCCCATTTTTGACGGAAAAACTTCTAAAGATGGGCCAAAATGTTTGAAGATTTCATCAACCTGGATTCTAAATTTATCTAAAGGAAAATTGAACCTAGAAGTGATTGGGAAATCTAGCAATTCCAATTCAAATATGTCAGAAAATCTCCCTGAAATGGACCCAGATTTGAGTCCTTTTTTCTAGTAATATTACAGAATCTGATGAAAAAAATCAATTTTAAATTATATTTTTGAATTCAATTCTGGAAAATTCTGAAAAAATCTAGATCCCCGACTTTCACAAATCAAAAGTCCAATCTCAGAATGAATAAATTCTATTGATAGTAATCAAAAGGCTATAAATCCATATTTGGTATATTTTACAACATATTTTCTTTTTTAATGATCAAAAAACCATACAATAGGTCAGTTTTGAGAATACAAAATAACTTATTATTCGTATTTTATAAATAAATTATAAAATGTTTGATAAGTTCAAGGATAAAGAAGGTGAAGAGATGGAAGAAGTCAAACCTGAGGAAAAACTGAAAATATTAGATACTTCAATGTCAGAAAATTCCTCCGAAATAGGAATTGGAGATCTTATGAATAAACGTGCAAAATTAGATGAAGCCATTGATTATGTAGGATTAATGATAAAAAATTTAAAAGATAAGCGAACAGAGTTAGAAAAAGATATCGAAGATGAATCAGTTGATATCAAGAATTTAAAGGAAAAATTAGAAAAGGTTAGCGCTTACATTGATGAAGAAAATCAAGGAATTAAAGAATTAACTCGTAAGAGACAAGAAGTAGAAAATGAAGCAGATCAAGTGGGATCACTGATTAATAGTCTAAAGGAAAAATTATCTGGAATAGATAGGGTTGTAGATAGCGAAGGAAACAGAGTAAAGCAAATTAAAGAATCTAGAGAACTCCTAGAAAGCTAATTTAAAAATAATAATTTTTAAAGAAATTTTGTTGATGCAGTAGTAGATGTAGTTGATGTTGGTACGGATGGGAATAAATCTCCAGTAGAGTTTTCCGCAACTGCTGAGGCTTCTTGTAATATTTTATCCGATTCCATATTTGTAGTCTCATCAATGCCAAAGGCTCCATCTCCAGCAAAACTATCAGTCATAAATCCACCTAACATATCTGCCATTTGACCAATTTCTTGTTCTGCACCAGGCATTACTTTTCCTAGAGAGGTTTTTAGATTTTTCATTAGACCCATCGTAGGCATTATTGTAACTACAGTATCACCCAAGTCGTTGAATGTAGTTAATCGTAATTCTATTCGTTCCAAGGCTATTCTTGCACTTCCCAAAATTTTACTAACTTTTCTAATCTCTGCTAATTCATTTGATAAAACTTTACTTTTTTGCGTATCGTGTTGTTGTGTTGCTTCAACAATTCTTTGAAAAATTTTGGCATCCCTTTCATTTAGTTTAGTTAGCATATTATCTAATTTTAAAATTTGTAAACTTAATTTTTTAATTGCAGTTTGAACTCTAGGTTTAAGCGCCCCCCTTGGTTTAATTACATCATTAAATTTCTCAGAAATTCCTGGTTTTGGTTGTTTAGACCATTTATCTTGGAGCTGTGTCAATATCTTTAATCTTAAAATTAATACTTAATTTCGGGTGTAAAGATTCATTCACCGTACATTAAATTTAACTAACAAAAATGATTCATTGTGAGAAAAAGGAAAATTCTTAGGCACCACTAGAAATTTATTTTAAAAAAATTAGGGTTAATTTATCCAGATGAATAAAAAATTCCTAATCTTTGCCATGACAATTTTAATTATTGTAATTATTTCCATAGGTTCTCTATCGAATCTCTCAGATAAAAAAAATGAGTCAGTTTTTCATGTCACTTTAGCGGATCCTAAACTATATGAAAATGGAGTTTATTCTAGTAAATTTGTTATAGAAAAGGGAGAATACAAGTTCAGATTTGTGCCAAATGGTGATAGCCCTCGCACTCTTGCGATTTCACTAAAAGGAGATGATTTTGAGTTTTCTGAGAATTTTATGTTAAACGGAACATTACATGAAACTGAAATTTCGGAATATTATACTTGGGATTATGATGGGCAAAAAGTAATTCTTATTCCAACTTTAAAAGAAATATCTATTCAAATTAATCCTAATGGAAATGTAAAGGGTAGTGTGTCTGTAGATATTATCAGAAATTAAAAGGCGTGCCCCTCTGATTACAGAACTATGAGAGATTTCCTCTCGTGGTCAGATGTTATAAGATCTGATTGCCTTTTTTGTTCTGTGGAGCCACGCGATTTAGTCGATAGGAATTATGTCCTTCGGCATAATATATTGTAGTAATTTCAAGTATTTATCATTTAATAAAAAATTTTGTTTAATTATTAATGTTTTTTGTAATTTTTCCATCAAATAATTCATAGAGAATTTCTAAAAATCTAAAAGGAAATTGAAAAAACAATTTTCTCCATATACCTAAAACGAATTCCCAAACAATTTTTCAAAAGTTATAATCTATAAAATTTAAATTTTCAAATTCCTTTAGCTAATCCTTTAGGATAATTTTTCAAATCCTAAATTCAACAAAGTAATTTTCAAGGTAAAATTATTTAATTTTTAAATTATGAATTTAATCACTTTTGCCAGAAACCTTGACGAGGTATAAATTACGAATTTGGTGAAAATAGATATTGAAATTAGCTGGAAAAGTTGCAATAATAACAGGTGGAAGTAGGGGCATAGGATTTGAAATAGCCAAAACTTTTTCTCAAAATGGAGCAACGGTAATAATTACCTCAAAAAATTCCCAACAGCTCCAAAATGCCGCTGATAAACTTACAAATACAATATCAATATCAGCAGATATTAGAAAAGAAGAAGAAGTCAAAAATGTAGTAGAAAAGACAATAGAGAAATTTGGAAAGTTAGATATTTTAATAAACAATGCAGGAATTTTTCCCAAAATTAAACAAATGCATGAAATTTCAGAAGTGGAATGGAATGATGTTTTAGACATAAACCTAAACGGGGCATTTAGATTTACCAAATTTTCTATACCATATTTACAAAAAACTTCAGGTACAATCGTTAATGTTTCATCAGATGCAGGATTAAAAGCGTATGAGGGATTTAATGCCGATGCCTACTCTGCATCAAAAGCAGCTTTAATTGTTCTAACCAAGTGTTGGGCATTAGAATATGCAAAAAATAAGATAAGAGTTAATTGTATTTGTCCTGGTGTAGTTGAAACAGATATGACTAAGCCCTTTTTGAAAACAGAAAAAGACAGAGATTTTATGAATAATGATCATCCATTAGGTCGAATGGGACAACCTGAAGAAATTGCAAAGTCAATCTTATTTTTAGCATCTGAGGATTCTTCTTGGACTACAGGGGCAATCCTAGCAGTTGATGGAGGTCAATCAACAAAATAAATTCCCATGAGTTTAATACTGCTAAAAGTGTACTTGATATGATGAATGATAGGAAGAAAAAGGCAAAATTATACATTCTACTAGGTATCATATGGATAGTTATCACCTTACCATTGCCTTGGATTATCAATAATCCCCAAGTTTCAGATTCTCAACTCAATATAATGTTGACAATTATTGGGATAATGTCAATTCCATTTATTATGCTTGGAGTAGCGTGGACTCTAAAGCCAGAGCTAACAACATAGGTAATAACAATTGAACAGTATTCCGATTATAGATAAATTTCCAGAGTTAGATGTAGCCTTGGAAGCTGTAACTGAAGCAGGGAAGGCCATTTTAGAGATTTACGGAAAGAAATATGAAACCTCAATAAAATCGGATGATTCACCGATTACAGAAGCTGATCTAGAAAGTAATGAAGTTATTAAGAGAATTTTATCAAAAACAGATCATCAAATTTTGTCTGAGGAAGATAAAGATGATCAAAGTAGATTATTCCAAGATAAAATTTGGATTGTAGATCCGCTGGATGGGACCTCTGATTTTATTGATAAAACTGGGGAGTTTACAGTGATGATTGCGTTAGTTAAAAACAAAAAACCTATTTTGGGTGTAATTGGTTGGCCCACTGAAAAAACTATCTTTGCAGCTCAAGAAGGAAAGGGGGCTTTTAGATTTTCAGAGAATAAATGGAGAAAAATTTCTGTGACTAAAACTTCAGAACTGTCAAAATGTAGAGCCGTGGGTTCAAGACATCATCTTTCAGATAAAGAAAAAATGTTTATCGAAAAATTAGGAATAAAAGATTTTACAAGTATAGGTAGTTCTTTAAAAGTTGGAAAAATTAGTTCGGGTGAAGCTGAGGCATATATCACTACAACAAACAAGATGAAGGAATGGGATTCAGCGGCTTCATATTGTATAATTTCGGAAGCCGGCGGAAAGATGACAGATATGTTAGGAAATGACATTACGTATAATAACAAAATTGTAAATCATCAAAATGGAATTTTGGTTACTAATGGTTTAATTCATAATAATATACTAGAAGAATTTAGAAAATTAAATTAAGTTTCTTCCTTTAAGAAATTCTTTAACCTTGGTTGCACTCTCTGAAAGAGAATCATTTTCCGTATCAACAATAAGATCTGCTTTTTCGGGGGTTTCGTAGGGATCGTCAATTCCTGTGAATCCTTTAATTTCACCTTTTCTTGCTTTGGCATACATACCTTTAACATCTCTTTCTTCACATTTTGCAAGGGAGCATTTTACATAGCATTCTGCAAACTGTTCACCTGAATTGATAATTTCCCTTGCTTTTTCTCTATTTTCAAGATAGGGAGACACTAAAGAAACTGCACTTGGAACCCCGTGCTTTAGCAAAAGTTTAGCCAAATGTGCCACCTTTTTGTTGTGTTCATCTCTACCTTCTTTTGAAAAATCTTTGGGGGAAAACCATTCCCTAAGTTCATCTCCATCGAGCATAGCCAAATTTGGAATATCGTTTTGTAAATCCTTAACGATTGTGGTCTTTCCTGAACATGGAAGACCAGTCATCCAAAGAACAAACGGCTTCATGTAATTAAATCGATAAAGTAGGACATAAAGAGTTTACGTTACAATTGAAACCAAGGTTGATTTTCTAGAAAATCAATTTCCTTAATCATGTCTTCTTTCTTTTTTGTAATAGCATTAATTGATCTATATTGTTCATACATTTCAGTTTCTTCTTCTTTTGATAGAACTTCTGCTTCTGCTATATCAAAAAATTTGTTTTCTTTATTTAGATGATCATATAGATAAATTGAATAAGTCCTCAAAAATCTTGATACTGGTTCTCGTGCATCTTCTCCTTTTTTCCATCGTTGCAAATGTTTCGTAATTTCTCTTGCAATATTTCTTCCAAATTCATGTTCGATCATAAATTTTCGAATTTCTTCCTTTAAATTGTCATAACTTGCCACACATGGAAAATAAGAATTTTCTTCTCTGGAATGGTGGATAGTATCTACAAATTCGTAAATAATAATTGTTATTTTGTCAATATCAGAAAACGGAATATTTGATCCTTTCGCTATCTTGTCGGCACATTTTTCGATTACTTTTTGTAGTCGTCTAACTTGATCATGATCAGCTCGAAGTTCACCAGTAGCACTCAATAAACTATAGAATTCAAAGGTGAGATTTAATTTGTTCTAAGGTAGTAATCATATGTCATCCCTAAACAATCAATCATGCTTGACTAATTTGCCTTTTAATAGCTCCTGATTAAATTCAATAATATATGAATCCAATTTTTTTTGGAATAATAGAGTTAGTTAGAGGACAAGTTGGTGATATTTTTTCTTTAAACGATCTTGATACAGGTATCATTTTAGAGAAATTTAATGAATTTCAAAATTTTGTTGGAACACTCAGTCAAGAGGGTCCAATTGCTTCTGCTCATGTGTTATTGTTAGCTGCAGGTGTGGTTATTTTTTCTGGAGTTGCAGGTGAAGCCTTTTTTAAAAAAACAGGAATTCCAGATGTTGCATTTTTGATGATTCTGGGGGTGATAATTGGACCCATTCTTGGAATCATTCAGGCTGAAGCAGTCTATCAAATTGTCCCATATTTTGCGGCTTTGGCTTTGATAATAATCATGTTTGATGGTGGATTAAATTTAGATCTAAAACAAATAGTAAAAACTGCACATTTCTCTTTTACCCTAGCTATTCTTGGATTTATTTTATCAGTTACAATCACAACATTAGCCGTTCATTACGTTTTAGATTGGTTATGGCTAGAAAGTATTCTACTTGGATCAATTGTTGGGGGAAGTAGCTCAGTAATTGTTTTTGGCCTTGTCAGAAATATAAAAATTTCAGAAGAAACTAAAAACATGCTTAGTTTTGAATCAGCTTTAACTGATATCTTATCTACAATTATTGCTTTTATTCTCTTTGAAGCAATACTTGTGGGTCAATTCGATCTTCAGGTTCTACAAGAAACTTTGGGAAGAGCAATTGTTGTAGGATTAATTCTTGGTTTTGGAGTGGGAATTCCATGGATGTATGTGTCTACTAAACTTGGCAATACACAACATGCGTACATGCTTACACTTGGAATTTTATTTGTTCTATTTTTTCTGGCAAATTCCTTTGGAGAATCAGGTGCTCTAACTGCATTAGTATTTGGGCTTATGTTAGGTAATAGAAACAATCTGGCAAAAATTCTAAAATTCAAACTACCAAGAATAGAACACGACGACCCTACACACAATCAATTGACGTTTTTAGTCCGATCTTTCTTTTTTGTTTTCGTGGGATTAATGGCGAGTATCGGTAGATTTGAATATGTAATACTTGGGGTTGGCATCACAATTGCCATTTATTTTGGAAGATTAATCGTGAGCAAGATTACATTAACAAAAAGATTTTCTTTGTTAGATAGGAGTGTTACTTATTCAATGATTCCTCGTGGGTTGGCTGCGGCAGTATTAGCTACAATTCCCTTAACGCTAGGGTTGCCAAATGCTGAAGTTTATCCACAAATTGTTTTCTTTATTATTTTAACTTCAGTAATTATTACAACAATTGGGTTAGGGCGATCAAAGAAAATCCCTCCTCCAGAACCAAAAGAGGGTGGTTTTATTCAAAAACCTTCGGAAGATTCTAAAAAAGAATAATTTTAAATTGAATTTTTAAGAGAAATTTAGTTAGAATTGTAGTTTTTTGTTTATAGTTTGGATATATTTTTGGCTATATTCTGTAAATAATTTAATTTTATCTTGTGCAAGAGCCATTGCACCTGGTCTACTGTTAACATATTTTTCTGCAATTTGTTGTTCCTCCAACAATTTTTGCAATGTCTCTCTGGTTTGTAATTCAAGTTTTCCAGTCAAATTTTGTAATTCTGCGTCAAGTAGATTTTTTGTATCTGGTATAGCTACTGGCGAGGCACCAATGATTTCTTTTGTGGTAATTTGTCCAAAAATTTTTCTATCAAGATCGGTCAATTTTTGTTTCTCCATCAATTCTATTATTAATTCAATAGGCTAGAATTTTAATTTCCATTGTTTGAATTTAAATGCTGTAAAATATTTTATTATTTATTCTTCTAGGTAATTATCAACTGTGAAATTAGAAATTAAAGTATAATATCATCTATTAAAAATTGGAGGTTAGTGAAGAAAAATGACCTATTGTATCGGAAAGTGTAAAAATTACAAAGCAACAAAACCATCACAAATGGGCAGATATGCTGCAGGGCAAAAAAGATGCAATCATTGTGAAGTTTTTGTAGATTATGCGGGAACAGCTTGCCCTTGCTGCAACAGACAATTACGATGTCTTCCTCGAAGTAGAAAAGGCAAGGAAAAATACCTAGAACAAATTATCACTTAAAATCCGTAAAATAAAGTGCTTAATTAGGAGGACTGAGTATTACTGACAATATGGCAATTCCAGAAGATATACAAGACTTTATTGAAAAACAAATAACTTTAATGATTTCCCAAACTGGAGCTTATCTACCATTCATTAAAGTTGCATTCCCTTATTCAAAAAATCTAGCTGATGCATGTTATAACCTAATTGTAGGAAGCGCGGTATCAATTTTTGTAAATCAATATGCTATGAGGATGAAGTATCCTACTGCAGAAGATTTTGCTGAATTTGGAAAAATCACTGTAAAGTATAGGGATCAAATAGATCAATTTTTCAAATAATTAATCTATTTTAATTTTAAAACTTGAAGCCCCCTTTTGATATTTTTAATCTTGCAAAAATTTAGCTAATATTTTTTTATAAATTTAAAATAGTTAATTCCATTTTTTAATACTAGTTTTTTTACCATTATTTTTTAATTTGTATATATTTAACAATAATTTTGTTAGGTTCTAACACTTTAGATCAGATTTTGTATAGTAGTAAATTAATGGTACAATTTAAGATATGGCCAAAATTATATTGCCCAAAAAAATTCTTTAATGGCATCAGTTTTTCAAATTGACATTGAATTTTAAATTTAGTCTGTTTAACTAATCATCCATTTACAATAGCAGACATTAATGATTTTCCTGCAATTAGGGCACCGATTGATAATCCAATGTTTGCTATCAAATTAACGGCTAATGTTACATAATGTTGATTATCTAAAAGATTACTAGAATCAAGTGCAAAGGAGGACATTGTTGTCAATGAACCACAAAATCCTACCGCTGCCAATAAGGAATATCTCCCATCAAGATTCCACTGTTCGGATACTACGATAAAAATTCCTAAAATGAATGCTCCTAAAATGTTTACAATTAAAACATTTAGTGGTAAGGTATTGAAAATTAATGGAGATTCTGTAATTTTGTATCTTAGAAATGCTCCCAGAACAGAACCTATCGCCAAAAATACAAATTCAAAACCTTTCATTTTCTAGCCTCGATTCGGTGTACTTTTTGATGGTATTAACATAATGTGATATCAAATCTGATTCGTAGATATTTGATACTCAAGCATAAATTAATTGATATTTAGAATCTAAAATAATCATAGTACAGATTTGAACTAATTTTCTTTGGATATTAATAATTTTGAATTCTATGCCTAGGATTTTTATATGCTCATTTTTGTTCCCACTCTAATGACCCTGAAACTTCGATGTGATGAATATGGGTTTGAGTGTGATTTTTCTCTTGAAGGAAAAAAAAGCCTTGAACTACTTGAAACATTAAGAGTGCATTTTGAAGAAGAGCATGGTATTGAATATCCAATAGATGCTATAATTCAAATGATAGTAAACCGTGGACATTCTCTGGATTCAATTAAGAAATAAATAATTTCAAAAATTATTTTTTATTTTTAACATTTAATAGAATGTATGATGTAGACAAAACAAGTTTTGTTATTAAGAAGTTTTAAGGAATTTTTTGTAGTATAGATTTTGTTTTGGATTCAAAATTACCTATTTCACTTTCCTTTTATGTAATAAATGTAAATAGTAAGTTGTAGTGGTAGCGAATTATTCTAATGATTATGATGTAAAGTGTCAGCTTGATACTTGCAAAACCTATCCCGTAGTAACAGACTCTGATAGAGGAGAAATTTTTTGCGGGGGTTGCGGTCTTGTTTTAGTGCAAAACTTCGACGATACTACACATGAAAATCGTGGTTATAGCTCAGAAGACTATATGAAAAACGCAAGAACAGGTCCAGCAACATCACTCACAATGTTTGATAAGGGATTATCTACGGTGATTGGATCAAACAAAGATTCGTTTGGAAATAGTTTATCACAAAAAACAAAATATGAATTTAATAGACTTCGCACATGGGATCAAAGAAGTAAATCAAGAACTACTTCATCATTAAGCAAGGCATTTACTCTATTACATGGAATGAAAACAAAGTTAGGAATACCTAATAATGCTGTAGAAAATGCAGCTTATATTTACCGAAAAGTTGTAAATGCTAAATTAACCAGAGGAAGAACTATGGCATCTTTAATTTCTGCCTCCTTGTACGCATCATGTAGACAAAATAATATTCCTAGAACATTAGATGATATTGCAGGAGCTGGAAATGTAGAACGTAGAATTTTATCTAGAGATTTAAGAACCATAATAAAAAAATTAAATCTTACTCTAAATCAATATGACACTGCATCATTTATCGTAAAGATTTCAAATAACATGAATTTGGGCGAAAAAACAAAGCGAGATGCCTTTAATATTCTAAAAAGGTGTGAAGATGAAAAAATTACTGCAGGAAAGCATCCTGTTGCCCAGGCAGCAGCATCATTGTATATTGCTTGTATTGTAAATGGTGAAAAAATTAGTCAAAAGAAGTTTTCAAATGAAGCTGGAGTTAGTGACGTTACCATTCGAAATCGAGCCAATTTGATAAAAAAAACTCTAAATTTAATGGATTAAATTCGTTACAAGTTTATTTCTGAAGAAAATAGTTGTTCATATATCGTTTCATTAAGTTGGTTGACTAATTCCATTATTACCTTGATTTGTTCCAAAGTTATTGATTGAAGATTTTCAATTATTTTATTTAGTTCAGTAATTTGTTGTTGTAAATTAAAATTCTGTTCCCTCAGTCTGTTATTTTCCTCAGTTAATCTCTGAATTTTGGCCGAATCATCCTCTACTGGAAATGGATCTCTAATTGGTTCGGGATCTGCTATTTTAATTGGTTTAGGTTCAGGAGATGGTTCAGGAATTCTTGGTGGTCCTGGTTCTTGAGAAAATACAGGATTTATAAAAAATAATGAAAAAATAATTACAGTTATTCCAACGATAAGATTTTTGTTCACTAATCTAACACCAATTTAGCGAGTATTTTTTTGTATATGAATATGATTACTGTTTTCTATGTATGATAATTGACACAAAAATGAGATTATTTAAAGAAATCAAATTCCTGATCTCTTTTCTGTTTAGGCAAGTCTTCCATTACGGCTTGAACTACCTCATTATGATTGTAAGTCAGGTGTCGCAAAAATTTTGCAGACTCGTCAGATCTTGTTTTTTCATCAGCAAACAACATTTCAGGACTACTCAAATCCTTCATCATGGTATTACATTCTTGGCATGGATCAAAATCAAGATATAGTTTCATAATTTCAGATCATTTCCTTAGTATTTAGACTATTTTATCGAATGAATCATGGGAGATTCAGTCTTTCTAGGCTTGACTTTATCAATTGCATCTAAAAGATCATGTTGAGTAACTTTGATTTTTTTGATGTTTTCCAACTTTCCTTCAACATATCTTTTAAGAGCCATCATAGCTGCTCTATTTGCCACAGCTGCAATTTCAGCTCCATTGAAACCCTCAGTAAGTTCTACCAATTTTGTTAGGTTGACATCATCAGCAAGAGGTTTCTTTTTGGTATGAATCTTGAAAATCTGCTCTCTTCCTTTGACATCCGGATTTGGTACCTCAATAATTCTGTCAAATCTCCCAGGTCTTAATAACGCCTCATCTACAATATCTAATCTATTTGTAGCACCAATTATCAAAACATTATGCAATTCTTCTAGTCCATCAATCTCAGTTAGAATTTGAGAAACAACATTCTCAGTTACATTTGATCCTGATTCACTGCTTCCTCTTCTAGGTACTAAAGCATCTATTTCATCTAGAAATATAATGCAAGGAGCTGCTTGACGAGCTTTTCTGAAAATTTCTCTTACTCCTTTTTCAGATTCGCCAATCCATTTTGATAAAAGTTCTGGACCCTTGATGCTGATAAAGTTTGATTCAGTCATTTTTGCCAAAGCTTTTGCTATTAGTGTTTTTCCTGTTCCAGGTGGTCCGTATAGTAAGACACCTTTTGGAGTTTTTACATCTACAAATTCAAAAGCTTCTTTGTGTTTGATAGGCCATTCTAGTGCTTCACGAAGTTCTTCTTTTAATTCTGTAAGTCCTCCCACATCATCCCAAGTAACGTTTGGAACCTGTACTTGAACCTCACGTAATGCACTTGGTCGAACTTCTTTGAGAGCATCCAAAAAGTCCTCATTAGTTATCTGAATTTTTTGTAGTATCTCAGTTGAGATTTTATCTTCATCAAGATCAATTTCAGGTAAGATTCTTCTTAAAGATCTTATTGCAGCTTCTTTGCATAGAACTTCTAAATCAGCACCAACAAAACCATGGGAGATATTGGAGATTTTTTTAAGATCAACTTTTTCATCTATTGGCATGCCACGAGTATGTATTGAAAGTATCTCTAGTCTTTCTTCTGCATCAGGAATTCCAATCTCAATTTCTCTATCCAGTCTTCCAGGTCGTCTTAAGGCAGGATCAATAGAGTCTGGTCTGTTTGTAGCTGCAATCACTATAACTTTTCCTCTACTTTTCATACCATCCATTAATGTCAAAAGTTGAGATACTATTCTCTTCTCAAGTTCTCCGGATACTTCATCTCGTTTTGGTGCAATAGAATCTATTTCATCTATGAAAATTATGCTAGGAGAATTCTCTTCAGCTTGTTTGAATATCTCTCTTAGTCTCTCTTCACTTTCACCATAATATTTTCCCATGATTTCCGGTCCACTAAGGGAAATAAAGTGGGCATTAGTCTCGCCTGCCACTGCTTTTGCCAATAGAGTTTTTCCAGTCCCTGGAGGGCCATACAATAACACTCCCTTTGGTGCTTCCACACCTAATTTTTCAAATAATTCAGGATGTCGCATTGGTAATTCTACCATTTCTCTGATTTTTCTAACCTCTTTTTTCAAACCACCTAGTTCATCATATGTAATTCTTGGAATTGTTGAATCTATAGCTTTTGCCATAGGACCTAATTTGAAAATAGTATTTTCTGTGACAATTACTGGTTTTGAGGGTTTGGTACTGGTAATTACAAATTGGACTCTACCTCCCATTTGAGTATTCAAGGAGATTGTATCTCCAGTTGTAAATACATGGTTCAAGTAATTGTAAATCATATAATCCTGTAAACCATCTATTGCAATTTTTTCAGTTGGTGATAAAACAATTTGTTCAGCGTTTACTGCTTCAACAGATTTTATTGAAATTTTATCTCCGATCCCTCCACCAATATTTTGTCTTGTTATGCCATCAATTTTGATTAAACCTGTTCCATATTCTTCTGGAGATCCGGGCCAAAGTTTTACGTGTGTTTTTTTGTTATAGGTTAATTCTAAAATTTGCCCAGTGTTCCATTTTGTTTCTTCTATAATTTTTGGATCAACTATAGCTCTTCCTCTTCCCACATGTTGTTGTGGTATTTCATCTATTTTTAAAACAATTTCGCTCATATAATCACCATAATAATTTGAAGAGGTTTATTCAACCTCCACCGTTTTACTTTTTAATTTTTCTTCCTCAGCTAATTTGAAAACCAGCTCAAGAATTCCATTTTTGTATGAAGCCTTTGCAGAATTTTCATCAACTTTATGTGATATTGGAACGTTAACGTGATATTTTTTTTCATCGCGTTCTGCTGAAATGTTTACAGACTTTCCTTCTACCACAATTTTTACATCTGTTTTTTCTACACCTGGCATTTCAGCAACTAGTTTTACCAAATTTTCTTTTTGATCAACGATAGTGTCAACTAATGGTTCTCTACTATTAGAAGCTGGAAGTAGTTCGGGTTTTACATTTCCATATTCTTTTACAACCGGTTTTCCATCAGGACCAACTGTCATGGTATAACCATAAAAATATGGCCCCACATTGGCTCCTTTTGTTTTGAATTCTTCTAAAATGTCATCTGTGCTAAAAAAAGAGTTTGACATTTGTCTGAAGATTTTGCTAAATTCATCATCAAATATTGTCATATTTATCTAATTTATGTAATAGGTATTACATTATATAAATTTTACTTACATTATCATTTTATCTTACATAATGTAGATATATTTGACATAATATAATATTAGTTAATGAGGCTAGCCAATACGTCGGTTCCAGAGGTTGTTAGAGAGATCATTACTCGAAATCGATCCGTTTTTGATTGTATGAAAATGGATTTGATTAACTACACTGCTCTTGCAGTAAAGATTCAGCCCGATGTGGAAAAAATTCTTGGAAACCCTGTAAACTTGAATACCATAGTAGTGGCCATTAAACGATATGCTGATTCTTTTGAGGTAAAAGACGAAGTGGAAGAAAAATCAGTATTGAAAAATGCCAGGTTAGCACTTACAGATGGGATAATTGATATAAAATTCTCAAAAAATAATTTTCAGGATATCGATCCTTTAGCAATTTTGGACAAGTTTTCAAAAATTACTAGTAACTATGACTTTTTTAGATCCTCTGATTCATTTAGATTTCTCATAGAAGATATTGATGGTATTCGTAGAATTTTTGATTCGCTTCCTAATCAAGAAGATATTTTTAGTACAGGTTTAGCAAAAATTCGAATTTCAATACCTGTAAACCAGAATAAATCTGATGTAGTATCTTACGTGGCAGAGGTTTTACACAATAATGGAATTGAGCTTGTAAATGCTTTTTTCAGTCAAGAAAATATCATTATTATCCTAAATGAAAAAGACGCATCAAGAGCTTATGATATTCTTCATTCAGATATTATCAGAACCGCATAATTTTGAAGGTTTTAGTTAGTTCCTGATCTCATGGGATATATTCTCCTGTTTTAGGAAGTAAATTCTATTGGTAAAAAACAAGAAAAAAATTGTCATTTTAGGAGGAGGGTATGGTGGTGTAGAATGTACCAGAAAATTAGAGAAGTACTTTAGAAATAATGATGATATAGAGATTGTCCTAATCAGTGAAGATAATTTTCTTTTATTCACACCAATGCTTCCTCAGGTAGCCGCAGGAGTACTTGCTACAAGACATATTGTTATGCCCATTCGTACCATTGTCAAAAAAGCCACATTTTATGAAGGGAGAGTAAAAAATATCGATCCTTATGGAAAGATTGTAAATTTATGGGGAACCAAAGAAAAACGAGGATTCTCTATCCATTATGATTTTCTCGTAGTATCTCTAGGAAGCGAAACTAACTTCTTTGGTATGAGTGATGTGGAAAGACACTCTTACACCATTAAGACCCTAAATGATGCCATGGCAATCCGTAATAGAGTAATAGAAATGCTGGAACAGGCAGAAAATGAAACAAACCCAATTCTTAGAAAAAGTTTGCTTAATTTTGTTATCGTAGGAGGGGGATTTGCTGGAATTGAAACAGCAGGAGAAATTATGGATTTGTTATTGGATGCAAGAAAATATTATCCTAAAATTAAAAAAGACGAAATCAAAGTAACTGTTTTAGAAGCCCTTCCCAATATTTTACCTGGATTTAGTGAAAAATTAACAAAGTTTGCCCACAACTTGTTGACAAAACATGGTATCGAAATTAAATTAAAAACAGCTGTCACTAGTTTTGATGGGCAAGAGATAATGATGAAAAAAATTGAAGATAATCTAGAAAATGAAAACGGTTCAGAAAAAGAAGCGATTCAAACTAGAACTATGATTTGGACTGCTGGTGTAACACCAGTAAATACCATAAAGAGATCCATGTTTAAAACTGAAAGAGGTAAAATTATTGTAAATGAATTTTTAGAAGTTTTAGAATTTCCCGGAGTTTTTGCAATTGGAGATTGTGCTCTTTTTATTGATCCTACCACAAAAAGGCCATTTCCTCCAACAGCCCAACTAGCAGAAGCCCAAGCTAAATCTGCTGCACATAATTTGTATTCCTTAATTAGAAATAAAGACATGAAGAAATTTGAATATCGATCAAGGGGACAAATGGCTATAATCGGAAAAAGAAATGGTGTGGCTTCTTTTTTTGGAATAAATATTAGCGGAATTTGGGCTTGGGCACTTTGGAGAAATGTATACATTTCAAAAATTCCTAAATGGGATAAACGACTAAGAGTACTACTAGATTGGACAATTGATATGTTTTTTGATAGAGATATTTCGAGATTAAAGTTTGCACATAAAGAAACCTCAAAGGAATACAAAGTTCTCGATGAGGTAGATGATGTTTGGTAAATTTACGAATTTTGATTTTTGTTACTGAAATTAGAGGAAACCAATTTATTAAAACGATTTTGAAGGCAAAATAATGTCTCTAAATGTGGCTGTCATCATAAAGCTAGAGCCTGATTTTTCAGAAGGAAATGTTAGCTATAATCCTGATGGAACACTAAATCGAGCTGAGACAAAAAATACTTTAGGACCTCATAGTGCTATTGCCGCTCAGGCTGCATTTTTTGCAAAAGTGATGTATGATGCAAAGATCTCGATTGGAACAATGGGCCCTCCAATTGCCGACCTTGCTCTTAAGCAAGCTCAAGAAATTTCTGATGCTGAAGAACTTCATTTGTATAGTGATAGACTTTTTGCAGGAGCTGATACCTTAGGTACTGCTGAAGTCTTAAGAGTGGGAATCGAAAAAATGCAAGCAAAAATGGATATTGTTTTTGCAGGACATCGAGCTTCTGATGGAGAAACGGGACAAACTGGACCACAGACAGCTTGGAAGCTTGGTTTTACATTTCTAGGAAATGTAACAAGCTATAAAGTTGATTTAGAAACTAGGACAATTCGTGCAAAACGTTTGATCAGCTTGCAAGGATCTCCTAATGTTATTGAAGAAGTTGAAGCTCCGTTACCTGTTTTTATTTCAATTGATCCAACCTACAAATCATTTTACAATACCATATCTCAAAGACTGTCATTTCAAAAATACCAAAAAGAGGCAAAGGAAAGAGTTAAAAAATTTAATGATTACTATAAAATTTTTAATGCAGATGAGCTAGGTGTCGATAAAACTCTTGTTGGATTACCCGGTTCTCCTACAATAGTTTACAAAGTTGAAAGAGTTCCAAAGTCCACTGCTACTAGAAGTGCTGAGGTGGTTGATGGGTCAGATCCTGCTCAAATTCAAAAAGTTGTTGGAAAAATGAAAGAAGCCCTTGAGGCTATGGTGATAAAATAATGGTAGAAAAATATCGTCACTTGTATGTGGTAATTGAGATAGAACAAGGGGTCCTACTATCAGTTAGTAAGGAAATGATAAGTGAAGCAAGAAGGTTAATGGATGGATTTAATCAAAAATACTCTTCCAAAGAGAAAGTCGTTGCTATTGTTTTAGGAAATAACATAAAGAAATTATCTAAAGAATTAATCGAAGTTGGGGCAGATTCAGTAATCTATTGTGATCATCCACAATTAGAAGAAATTCGAAATACAATTTACACAAAAGTAATCAGTCAAATTGCAAATGACAAAAAAATAGGTGCGCAGATAGAACCTGAATATGCAGAGGACTTTAGACGTCCAAGATACATGTTTTTTGCAGCCGATAGTATAGGTAGACATTTGTCATCTACAGTTTTAGCAGAATTAGATTCTGGATTGGCTTCTGATATTAACCAACTTGTAATTGAAGACATTGAAATGTCTCATCAGCAAAAAACAGGAGGTACTAAAGAAACTTATGAAAAAACTCTAGAGATGTATAGACCTGATTTTTCGGGATTTTTATGGACTACGATTCTTTGTTTAGATAATCGAAATCCAGCTTTTAAACGAGATTATCATCCACAAGCGTGTAGTATAATTCCAGGAGTGTTTGAAGTCATTGAACCAAATTCAAAAAGAGAGGGTCAAGAGATTGAATTTATCCCAGAAATAGATGAACAAGATCTTAAAGTGAAGATACTTAGTCGTGAGATAATTCAGAGTGAAGTAGATTTTGAAACTCCAAGAACTATTGTTAGTTTTGGCAGAGGAATCAAGAATGATCCTGAAAAGAATATCAAACTTGTAGAGCAACTTGGAAAAGAATTGAAGGCTGAAATTGGAATTACATTACCTATGTCTAAAAAACCATATATGATTAGTCAATCACTTGATTCAAAATACATGATTCCAGATAGAGTAATTGGAACTAGTGGGCATAAAACAAGTGCAATGCTCTATATCGCAGCAGGTGTAAGTGGAGCAATGCAGCATGTATGGGGAATGAAAGATTCCGGGTTTGTTGTTGCAATCAATCCTGATGAAAATGCTCCAATAAAAGATGAATGTGATATTTTCATTAAAGGTAGAATGGAAGATGTGATTCCATTATTAATCGAAGAAATTAAAAAGCAAATTCATATTGTTGAGGCTTGATTGATTTTGGAAAAATATGATGTGGCAATAATTGGAGGTGGTTCTGCGGGACTTGCCGCATTAAAACAATTATCTAAACTTGGAAAGCAAGCAATTCTGTTAGAGGCTGGAACCAAAATTGGATCCAAAAATATTTCAGGTGGAATTCTTTATTCTAAAAAACCAAAAAAAGGTCAAGTAACTAACGTTGATGAACTTTATGAAAATTTTCTTGAAGATGCTCCGTATGAAAGGAAGATAACCAAATACATTCTACATTCAACTTCTAAAGATAAAGAACATTCCATGGATCTCACAAAAGCACATGATTACCAATCTAATTTTGGTTGCTCAGTTTTAATGAATAAACTCAATTCGTGGTTTGCACAACAAGCCGTTGAAAGTGCTGAAAAAGTTGGAGGTGGAATAATACCTGGTGTCCATGTTAAATCAATTACATGGTATGAAGGAAAAACAATCATTCAGACTGATGAGCTTGATGAATTTGAAGTCAAAGCAATAATTGCAGCCGATGGAGTAAACTCAGAAGTAGCAGAGATGGTAGGAGCCCGATCAAAGTTTACTCCTATCCAAATGTATCAAGGAGTAAAAGTAATAGTAAAACTACCTGAAGAGATTATCGAAGAAAAATTTGGTGTAGGTTCTGATGAAGGGGCTGCACATCTTTTTGCCGGAGATATTACACTGAACCATATTGGAGGAGGATTTCTTTACACTAATCGTGATACTCTATCTTTGGGAGCTGTATACCATTATGATTCTCTGATAAGAAATCCAGTAGAACCTTATCAATTAATTGATGCTCTAATTAAAAATCCTCTAGTAAGTGAATTTGTAAAAGATGTTGTCCCAATCAAAAAAGAAATCGATAAAAGTCTGCCACAAGAAGAACAGCTTCGAATTCGTTTTGGTGTAGCAAAATTAATTAAAACATGGAAGGAATTACGAGAATCTTCTCTTTCTCCTAATGCAAGAAAAGATCTAATTGATTCTGGAAAGTACAAAACTGTTGAAAGCATTCAGGAAAAGCTGTCAACTATCGAAAAACAAATGTCTGAAAAATTTGGTGTGACCTTTGGAGAAGATTATGTAGAATCAGAATATGGTGCAAAATTAGTTCCTGATGGTAAAAGGTGTAGAATGGAAAAGCCCTTTTTCAAAAACATTTTATTTATTGGTGATGCTGCTGGCAGAGGAGTTTTTGTTGGTCCAAGAATTGAGGGATTAAATGTTGGAATTGATGATGGTGTCAGGGCAGCAAACGCTGTAGCAAGATCTCTTGATAAAAATGATTTTTCCGAAAACTATATGGGACAATATTATTCGCAACTAGTAGAAGAAAGTCCCTATACTTTGGATATGAAACAAATTGACAAGGATTATCTGAAAATATTTCTTGATGCAGCAAAGGATGTTCCAAAAGACATTATTGGTTCACGATATGGTCCAATTCTAAAATTGATGTCTAGTGGTACCTTTAGAGGTATTGCAGTTAAATTTGTAAATATTCTTGGATATGAAAAACTCTTACCAATGATAGAATCTGAAGATACCTACGTTAAAGTTCCTATTCAATTAGCTGAGAGATTAGGAGTAACGGTTTCAACTACATATTCTCCTAGCATTCCTTCAATCGCCGATAGAATTGCAAAATTAAGTTATAATGACGACCACCAGTCTCACATCAAAGTTTTAAACTCTAATAGTGAGTTTATGAAAAAAATGGTAACATTATGTCCTGCTAAGTGTTACAGTGAAGAGGATGGTAAAGTAGTGATTCAACATGAAGGATGTGTTGATTGTGGAACGTGCTCACAGGAAACTGAATGGAGACATCCACGCGGTGAAAAAGGAATCCATTATCAATTTGGTTAAGTGTTAGGCAGTAATTTTTAAGCCCTTTAGATCCTCAAATGCCATTCTAATTTTGTGGTAAAAATCAAGTGTCTGAGGTGGAAAAAGAGAAAATGCAATGTAAAAATCTTCAGCTTCTCTAAGATATCTTTTAATTTTTTCGTGTTTTGGAATTTGAGAGATAAATTTCATATTGTTTAACCTGTCAGCGAGTTTAATTATTTTAACATCGTATTTCGAATTTGTAAGAATAGAACAATAATCAGAAAATCTAGCCATTTTTTGTTCTTCTTTATTTGAACCATTAAAATTTTCCAACGGTTTCGTTTTTAATGAATTTGCAGCCGCGTATACATATTCTCCAAATCTATGTCTAAAATATGCATCAAAGCCGTATGCATGGGAAGTATACAGATCCAAAATTCTGTCATTATCTTCCATCACATCATGTAGTATAGCTGATGTTATCTGAAGGCTGCTAAGATATTGGGTAGATGTCAGATAATGTTTGATAACATCTAAAGTTACTGGCCAAACATGAGTTTCCAAAAACGATGAGGTGCCATCTTCCCTTTTAATACCTGAATGTGCTTCCTCGGCGGTTTCAAAAGCACTTTCAACAAAACTATCAATTCTAATTTGTGTATTATTTTCTATAAATAAAACAAGATCATCTTTCGTAACACTCTCTATAACCATAATATCATTATGTACTAGTAACATAAATTTATGATCATTTGAAATTTTTCTATTTTTTTAATCTATAAATTAACATGGTTGGGGCAACAAAATACATTCCAACATTCATCAAGATAATACCAATACCATAGCTTAGCATTTCTTGCTCAGAATCAATATTAACATAATTTAGAATGGATAAAGATGTTAACAATGGGGTTATCGCAAGTTTTACAGTTTCTCTAAAAATGGGATTTTCACGTTCAAAATCAGCTATAGTAGGAGAAAATGTATAGTATAATTGATTAAATCCACTCATAAAGGCAAGCCCAGATTTGGTTGAGAGAATGGAATTATCTCTTAATTCTCTTAATTGTTGTACTTGAGGTGCTAGCTCAGAACCAAAAGTAGCTGTGGCAATAAGGCAACCCCCACCTTCATCATCATTTGGTATTATCTCTGTATTATCAGATAATATTTTGAACGAACCAATAGAATCATCAAATCTTGGTAGTTGATTATCAAAGTCATCGGCTCCGTTACTATATGCAAAGGTGTAAAAACTATCACTTCCAGAAATTGTTATTTCTTTGAATTTTACATTAAATGTTTGGTTATTGGTTTGAAAAATTCCTAATGCATCAGTAACATATGCCTCTTTGTCATTAATGGAGGTTTTTTCTTGAGATATTATTTCTAAACTACCTGTTGCCACTACTTCGTTTAGTAAATCATTTTTTTCCTGGATAAAACCCTCAAAGGATGTACCATTCTTTTCAATAACTCTCAAAGAGATTACTGGATTGATTTGTCCTGTTATCGGACCTACTGCGACTACATCTGGTGTTGTTTCATCTGTTTTGGGTGGTTGTTGTAAAGACCATCCCTCAGGTACACTAAAGGAAACATCAAGTTGTTCATTTTCAAAAATTTGGCTCCCAGTTCCTTCAGTTGGTTGTTCTAGTATTTCCACAGTTTCAGAAACTCTTTCAGGTTCACCTAAATCAAGTAAACCAGCAACTTCTGACCGATTAACAGTTATTGCCTTCGTAATTTTTACCTCCTCTGTATTTATTGGAATATCTCGTTCACCTATATCTACAGAAGCAATTTTATCTAAAGTGTCAAAACTTTCATCCGTTACAATTCTTCCAAATGCAGTGTATTGTTGATCTAGAAAATTTGAATTTTGATGAATTATGAAAAATTGAGAACCTGCGCTGTTAGGATTTTGTGATCTTGCCATCGAGACTATACCACGATTATGTTTAATTGAATTAAATTCAGCATCTACTGAAGTACTTGGACCCCCCGTCCCCCAACTACTATTATCAGGATTTTTTGTATTTGGATCTCCTCCTTGAATCATAAATCCTGGAATTATTCTATGAAAAAGGACTCCATCATAAAATCCACTTTCAGTTAAATTCATAAAATTTTTTACATGATTTGGTGCATCTTCAGAGAAAAACTCTATGACCAATTTTCCTGAATTAGTTTCTAACACTACTAATTTATCATCAGACTGTGCAAATGATTGAGTTGGTAAAGTGATTAAAATAAAAACCAGCGCAAATAAAACAAAGATTTTCTGCATTAAATTTCGTCAAGCTATCTTCCATAAAAGCTAATTGTATTAGTTTTTAACAAGTCAAATTTATTTGCTAATATGGATCCTGATGAGAAAATTCAGGCGCATATAGTTTCAATTTGGAGAGAATCAAAAAAATTCTTTTCAATTGGAGGTCGAGAGGGTATGTTAATTTTAACAGACCAGCATCTAATGTTTATTCATAAAACTGAAGCAAAAAAGAAATGGTGGGGAGCAGTTAGACTACGACAAACCGTTCAATTTTTAAAATCAAAAAATACAATAATTACTCATGATGGTTATAATGAAGAAATTCTGAAGGAAGATCTAGAAAATAAAAAGAATGTAGAATTAAGATTTGATGATATTTTGAATATTTCTACTGAGGAAAAAGTGTGGGGTAGTATTTTACTAATAGAATATGAAAAGGATGGAAAGCCAGAAAAACATCAGTATTCAATTGCACAAGATTGGGTAAAATATCCAGCAAAAGAGCCTACAAAATACATGAAAGTAGATTGGGGTCCTTTTGTGCAGTATATTAAAAGTAGACAAAAAATTACGAGGTAAAATTGGGGAAAATCTATGCAGTTGGTGTGGGACCAGGATCACCAAAATATGTTACCGGAATTGTAAGGGAAATAATTCAAAATTGTGATGTTGTAATTGGCTACAAATACACCTTAAAAACAATCCAAGATTTGTTAGAAGGAAAAGAAATTCATGAAATTACAATGAATAATCAAGAAGAATCTTATCAGAAAATTTTGCCCCAATTAGGTGAGCGCTCTTTGGTAGTTCCATTTACTGGCGATGTTAATTTCTCAGAATCAGAAGTGGTAGATAGACTAATTGAGATTTTTGGAGATGTAGAAATAATTCCTGGGGTAAGTTCAATTCAAGTTGCAGCATCAAGAGCTTCTATTCCCCTGGATAAATCCAAAGTAATTACCATGCATGTCACTACTTCGATAGAAGAAAAGAAACTTGAATTGCAAAAAGCATTGATTGATGGATATAGTGTTATTTTGGTTCCAAGACCTTGGCCCAAACAACCAGATAAGCATTTTATGCCTTCAGAAATAGCGATTTATCTCAAGAAAAATAATTTTCCTATAGATAATATGAAAGTCCATGTTTTTGAGGCACTAACAACTGAGGGTGAGACTAGTTTTATTGGAACTGTAAGCGATTTGGAAGGTAAGGAATTTTCTGATCTATCTGTGATGGTTTTCGATCAAACTAAATTAGATTCGTACATGAATTATAGATGGCAGTGGGAAAACTAATTTCCTTGCTGATTTTTGGATGTACCAAGAATTAGACTATCTACATTAGGGAATGAATACACAATTATTTTCATCCAAGGATATGCTGGATCATATAATCTGTAAAATCCCATCTCATCAAATGTTATGGTGACTGATTCTCCAGGTATAATTTCCGTAGTCGAAATTCTACCATCTGGGGTAAATGGATTATATCGGTCTCCATAGTTTTCTTTTCCACTAATGATACTATGAGAAACATCATCTTCATTCACCAAAGTAATCGTTGTTCCAGGTTCGATTGTGATTCTATCCATTGAAAAATAACTAAATCTTTCTGGACTGATATTTCCAAGTATGGGGTATCGGGTTTCTGCACTGTCAATGTAACTACTTGCTATCCCTTGAGTTGAAGAACCAGGAAGAATGCGTATTGAAAGCATTTCTTCTTCAAAACTGACATCAGTAGTTTCAACAACTTTTGTTAACTGTGAAAGTTTTGCGGTGTAAATTATTTTGTATGAATCATTTAATGTTGTAATTCTTCCGGTAAATCCGTATATTGCCGCATCTTTACTTTCTTCAACTAAACGTCCAAAGAAACTAATGGTTGTATCTATTCCTTTATTACTTTCAATATTTCCGTTAATTCTAATATAACTTCCCTCTCTGAGAAATTTACCCTCAAGTTCAGATATTACCAAATCTTCGTTATCTAGTGTGATAAATCCATCCTCTATCAAAAAATCAATACTGCTGCCAGATTGTTGGTGAGATGTCAGACCAATATCTATCTCAGAAACCTTAATTGATTCTTCAGTCACTGCAAATCCAGAACCTTCAAGAAGAAAAGCTGAATTTTCATTAACATTAGCAAAAGCATCGTTAATGAAGAATCCAGAAGATATTACAAGTAAAGCCAAAAGTCCTACAAAGTAAATATTCATATTATTTTTTCATGTAATTTAGTTTATAATTTAATACTAAATTTTTTTAGATGTAACATATAGTATATCTAAACCAGACTTTGTTGAGTAAAAAAAAGTCAATTTCGACACATTTTACACCATGACTGCATCAAAAGGATGTATCCATTGTTGCTAGTGCCGAACAAATCTTCTACTTGTGTTTGGTTATCAATCAGATCATTACAATTAGAACATCTGACAGAATCAAATCTCCCTATGACCAAAATTACATTTTGTTCATATACAGAATACGTATGATTGTTAGTTAGATTTTATAGATTTACCAATCCATATGACAGGTCTGGCATTCTCATAATCTAAAAATTAAAAATCTTCGTTAGCTCCAAATCCAAACTAATTAGTTTTTTTAAGTTAAAAACCAGGTATCTCGAGTCCTTCCTCTAAAGATAGTTTTATCATATAATCTTCTAAAAACCCACCAGCTAATAGTAAACCCACTACAATCCCAATTTCTATTAGGGTTGGTTTTATAAATTGGGTAAGGTTGGTTTTTTTTGCAATTGCTCTAATGAGAATAAAACTTCTTGACGTTGCAAGTGAGTATGCAAAGAGCTCCATAAATCCAAACGGAGAAAGATATAGAATTGTAACAGGTGGAATTTCTGCTAATTCAGGAGTTATTGTGACTATAGCTGCAAAGGCAAACCCAGTTGACCAGGCTGAAAATAATCCCCAAGCAACTCCTAATCCAGGAATAAACATCGGTAAAGAGATAGTTGTATTATGAACAAAAATTCCAATTGCATCAATATCTTCTATTAGTTTTTCAAATTCCTCCATGAAAATATTGGCATCCTCTTCACTAACCTCCATCATTGATCCCAATTGAAAGGCAACAGTAAACAGCCCCATAAATACAAAAAATAAGATTATTCTGTTTTCGAACACATTGCTTTTTTTAATTTACAATATTTGAGGGTTGGTAGTAGGCGCAGATTTAATTAAACCAGAAAATATTCCTCGATGTTGAAAAAAGAACTTACTTTTGCTTTGAATTATGCCCTGAATAAGGGATTTCAAATTCATCCCAGCGCCTTTGAAATTTTAGAAAACGTTGATGTGAAAAAACTCGAAAAAATAATTAAAGAGATTGTACGTGAAAAAATGAAACAAAAATTATTCCAAATTAACCAAGAAGACTTGGAAAACTATTTTGGTATAAAAGAAGATAAAAATCTCCAAAGTGGTTACAAAGTGCTTTTTGATCCCACTTTGAAAATTACAAGCGGTGAGGGTATTAGTGGGTATAATTCCTTATTTGCTAGTCGTTTTAAAAAACTAAAGAAAATCATTTCTGATAGACCTGAATCAAAATCGTTAAAATCAATTTCTTCGTTAAAAACCACAAAATCCAATGATGATATCTATGTTTGTGGTTTAGTTACGGCAAGAATTAATGAACGAAACATAACTAAACTGATCCTAGAGGATCCCTCAGGCTCTTTTGAAGGAATTATTTTTGATAATGATTTACAAAAAATGGCAGATTTATTGTTAAATGATCAATTCATTATGGCTCGAGTAGGTTTTGGGAAAAATTCAGGTTTGATAATCAAAGATTTGATTTCTCCCGATGTTCCAGATCAAGCCACAAATAGGTCTGAATCAGAGACTTTTGCAGTATTCCTTTCAGACTTGCATATTGGTAGCAAGTATTTCATGGAAGAAGAGTTTAGAGAATTTGTTTCATGGTTGTCAAGTCCTGATCCTATAGCGCGTAAAATTCGATTTGTATTAATCGGAGGTGATGCAGTAGATGGAGTAGGGATATATCCAAATCAAGACAAAGAGTTAGTTTGCCAAACCATTCAAGAACAGTTGAAAAAACTAGATGATATAATTAGCAAAATTCCTGAGCATATCAAAATATTCATTATGCCTGGAAACCACGATCCTGGACGAAGAGCCCTTCCCCAACCTGCAATACCAAAAAAATACAATCCTGAATTATGGGAGAGAGATAATGTGATTATGGTTGGGAACCCTGCTGTTCTTTCTCTAAATGGAGTAAAAGTATTGATGTTTCATGGTCAGAGTATCGATGATATTGTAAAGACCACCCCAGGTTTGAGCTATGATAGTCCTACTAATGTTATGAAGCATCTTCTTAGAGCAAGACATCTAAGTCCAATTTATGGTAGTCAAACTCCTATTGCTCCTGAAGTTGAGGATTTGATGGTAATTGATGATATCCCCGATATTTTTCATGTTGGTCACGTTCATAGAGCTCAATTAGATATGTACAAAGGTATTCTTTTGATAAATTCAGGTTCATGGCAAAACCAAACTCCATTTCAGGCAAGTGTTGGAATGACTCCTAATCCTGGTATAGCCCTAATGGTAAACTTGAAAACATTCCAGGTACTCCATCAAAATTATAATTCAAATTTAGATAATATCTTGCAAAGTTAGATCATTTTGAAAGGATTTTTTTATCATTTCAGATGATACTGTTAGTTTGTATTTTTTGGTACGTCCGTGAATTCCTTGATGGACCAATCTACCAGTAACTATTCCTGATAATTCAATTTCACTTAACATTTGAGTTATCCGTCTTTGAGTGAGTTCATCTCGTCCAACTATTTTACATAGAGTCTTGTATGAAGAATAAATCTCTCCTGTTGATGATCCTCCAGCTTTCAATATGGCTAAAATTACTAATTTTTCATGGAGAGGATATGATTTGAGTGATGTTTCTTCTTTGTTTTCTTCCATTTTTTGAGATGCTTCTCGAACATGCTCTTTTGTGACTTTTTCTGATTGTTGTCTCTCTGCAATCTCTCCTGCCACACGAATTAGATCGATGGCTCGCCTAGCGTCACCGTGCTCTCCTCCTGCTAATGCTGCGCATAGGTTTAGAGCAGGTTCTTCGACTGTATTAGGAATAAATGCCTCATTAATTCTCTCTTCGAGAATTTTTTTAATTTGTTCAACATTATAGTTTGTAAATACTACTTCTTCTTCTCCAAGACTACTAATTACTCTAGGATCAAGTTTTTCCTTAAAGGTCAAATCATTAGAAATTCCAACCAAAGTCAACGAACCTTGGGTAAGTCTTTCATTTGCTCTGGTTAGTTGATATAAGATATCTTTACCTGTTTTGGAGACTAGTTGAGCAAGATAATCAATCTCATCAATAACAAAAATTGCGTTGATTTTTTCTTCGTCTATATTGTTTAAAATTCGTCTAAAGATTTCACTAATAGCAAGACCAGTAGTGGGTAATTCTTTATCACTTAAACCTAATTGCTTTCCTAAACTTATTAGTAATCCATAAAGTGTGGTCTCTTCTTTCGAGTTTGAATAGACTAGTTTTATCGGGAAATTGGATTTTTTTACTCTATCTTGGATCTTGTTTATTACCTTCTTGACGACCAATGTTTTTCCCGTTCCAGGTTTACCATATACAAGTAAATTTGAAGGTCTTGATTTTTTAAGAATGGGAAGAAGGGATTGAGTTACTTGTTCTTGTTCGGTATTTCTATGTTGAATTATTTCTGGAATGTAGGTAAAATGAAGAATATCCCTGTTTTTAATTATGGATCTTCCGGATTCAGCTGCATCTAATAATCGATCAATTGGGTCTGACATACTCACACACCTGTGTTTCTACTAGTCAATAACATAATCATATTTGAATTAAGAGAGTATAGTATAGAATAGTAACTCTAGTTTAGTTTATAATTAATTATATTTAGTTATATTTTCTCTTTTTAAAAATTTAAAGAAAAAATAGAGTGGAAATATTGGTGTGTGGGTTGTTTATAATAAAAGGAGTTAACAAAGTGTTAATTTCATGTTAAAAAACCTCTCAAAACACTCATTTTTACCCCAATATTTCCATTCCAGGCGTTAAGAGTCCAGTTAACATTGTTAATATCATAATTTTACCCCAATATTTCCATTCCAGGCACGAAATTAGCCCCCTAAATTGATGATTTGGAAAATTTTTGTTAATAACAAAAAATTACCTAGGCGTGAGCTAGGCAGTCAATGTTAACAAACCTGTTAGTTAACAAAACTTCTTGGATCTATTGAACTGTTAACATTCGATCCACAAAGATCTCAAAGATGGCAAAAAAACGAATTCGTATTGATATGGAAGACGCTGATGGAGCACGATATGATATTAAACTTGAAGGAAACGTTACTAGAGATAAAATCCTCAAAATATTTGAAATGATGGATCTAATGAATATTGAAGAAGAAAATGTAGTTACTAATATGGACTCGGTTGGTGCTAAAATCTGGAATATTATAGATAAATTCTTCCCATTGGGCAAGTTTACCTCCACAAATATTCTTGAAAAATATGAAGATGAATATAATGAACCGGTAAAATTGAGTATTATCTCTACATATTTGTCGAGATTTTCAGTAAAGGGGAAGATTGGTAGGATTAGGACTGGGCGTGAATGGACTTATCAAACCATAAAACTAACTCAAAAACACAAATAAAATTATGAAATTGTAATTTTACGCACAATTAACCTATCTTTACCTAAAATCATTTTTACGTATTCACCTTTCTGAATATCCATATATTTTCTGAATTGTTTGGGAATCGAAATCGTTCCTGCTGAGGTTATTTTTACCAAAATTTCATTCTCTAGAACTGACATATAATTATATTAAATTATTAATATATATAATTTATTAATTTATAATATATAATAATAAATCCTTCAATAGAGGTTATTTTTCTAAAATCTATGTTCTAAAACCAAAATAAGATTAAAAAGTAGTGGGACTTGATTCTAATACCCCAATTTTTTCTTTCCCTTTTCCAGAGATTGAATAGGTATATGGTTTTGATTCTGTGTTTCTTTTTACATATCCATCTTCAAATAATTTTTTCATTAATCTTGAGGTGTGCTCTCTACTGCGTTTTAGTGTGATTTGTATGTCACGTGACGTCATAGCTTTACCTGTGATTAGCTTCAACACATAATCTGTTGCATTATTGTGATCTAAATTAGGCATACGAGAAGCGATCTTATGCTCATCAGGCACAATTTCAGACTTCACCATAGGATTAACTGGATTCTCTCTTACCTCGTTTTTTGCAAGTTTCTCTAAGAATTGTTTTAATTCCAAATTTTCGTTTACTGGTTTTTCCTCTAAACCTTGAATTTCAAGTGAATCTAGGCGTATTTTCAGATCAATTAATTGTCTTTCATAGTACTCTAACCGTTCTTTTTGTGACGAATCAAATACTTCCTTCGATTTAATCAATGGACGTAATTTGTAATAAGCAAAAAGACCACCTAACCCAACTAAAAAGGCAATAATCACACTCAACAATACATCAAGATCAGGAATTTCTATTAACATCACAAAAATTACTCGTAAAATGTGATTTATTGTGATTGACCAATATTATTTCACACTTTAGATTAACATACTCACATTGCTTATCACAACAAGATTAACTCCACCAACACTTGAAATTATCTCACATCACACGTTACATGCCTGACGTATTACTCTATCAATCACACTAATCACATCATCTTCCCTTTCTGAAAAGACATCACTATTATTTATCACACTAATCTGTTCTGAGAGTTTTGATATCACATCTATATCATCAGGCAAAAGTATGCCTAAACCACGTAATAGAATAATTGAATAAAATAATGCGATTAATTTTTCTCTAGACTGACTAACTTGCCTATAATATGCACCTCTAGTTATAGTAAATTTAGAATTAAGAAGATCCTTCTGATTTAAAATAATTTCAATTTGTCGTTCTGTAAACAATGATTTTTTGATTAATTTCTTAATAATATTGTTAAAATTAGATTGATCAGACTCGGACATAGCTATACAAATCTGTATACAACTATTCCAATTAAACTTTAAAGAGTCATCTACAAACCCACTTTATGACTAGAAGTAAAGTTGAATTGTTCCTCAAATCTGAGTTAAAAAAGAAAAATGCGTTATTGTTTGTATTAATCGATTCTGAAGTTTCAAACATAGAATCATCCAAGAAATTGGCCAAAGACGTAGAAAAAATTGGAGCCTCAGCAATTCTAGTGGGTGGATCTTCTGCAACAGATCAAATTGAGATGGCCCAAGTAGTCAAGGGCATTAAACAGGGAATAAAAATCCCAATTATTCTATTTCCTGGTAATGTTACAGGAGTGGTTCCAGAGGCTGATGCTATACTTTTTAGCTCCTTAATGAATTCTGAAAATCCATATTTTATTACGCAAGCACAAGCACTCGCAGCTCCTAGTGTACTCAAGTTTGGCCTTGAACCGCTTCCTACCGCATATTTGGTGATAGGTGATGGAACCTCAGCATGGTTTGTTGGCTCGGCAAGGGGAATTCCATTTGAAAAACCAAAAATAGCAGCTGCATATGCACTTGCAGCACAATTTCTTGGTATGAGATTTGTATATTTAGAGGCAGGATCTGGGGCAAAATCTACTGTAACACCTGAAATGGTAAAGACTGTAAGAAAAGCATTCAATGGATTTTTGATAGTTGGTGGAGGAATTAAGGATGTGAAAACTGCAAAAGGATTGGTTGATGCTGGTGCTGATGCCCTAGTTATTGGTACATTCTTGGAGAAAGGAGGAAGTATCAAAAAACTAACTGAAATTGCAAAAACAATTCAAAGAGCAAAATAATAGTATTGTACAATGTCTGAAAATACTGCCATTTCTCGTCTTCTTGGGATAAAAATGCCTGATTATTATAGAAATTATTATTCTAGCCTTTCAACTGAAACATATAGAATTTTTGAGAGTGCAGCTGAGGCAAAATCGAGTTTAGTTGATTCTTCAGGAATAATCGAGCCGAAAATCGCATTTGATCTTGCTGATAGGGTTGCAAAAATGCACGAAATTGATATTGCAGATCCCTTACGAGAAATATTAAAAATTAATGGAAAAGAACTTTCAGCCTTAATTCTTTCAAAAGAGATAGCCTTGGGCAAATATTCCCTTCCTGATGCAACTTTAGAGGAAAAATTAGACTTGGCTGTGAGAGTAGGGTTGGCAATTGTTACAGAAGGTGTTACAATCGCACCTCTTCAAGGAATAAGTGAAGTCAAGATAAAGAAAAACAAGGACGGATCTGATTACCTCTCAGTTTCTATTGCAGGCCCCATGAGATCTGCAGGTGGAACCGAATCTGCTGTAACAATGCTAATTGCGGATCATGTACGAAAAACGGCAGGGCTTTCCAAATTTCAAGCAAATTCCTTTGATGATGAAACCGGAAGATTTGTTGAAGAATTACGAATTTATGAAAGAGAAGCTGGAAATTTCCAATTTCATATTTTAGATGAGGATATCATTCGAGTAATCTCTAATCTTCCTGTCGAACTTAATGGGGTAGACACAGATCCCTATGAGGTAGTTAATCACAAGGGAATGGTAAGAATCAAAACAGATAGAGTTAGAGGTGGAGCTTTGAGGGTTCTAAATGATGGATTAATTGGAAGAGCCAAAAAATTACTCAGTAGAATAGAACTCTATAATCTTGATGGGTGGGAATGGCTTGCTGATTTGAAGGGAGCTGTCCAAACTGGTGATAAACAAGAAAATGCAGCTGCAAAAAGAATGCGTGAGGTTATCACAGGACGTTCTGTCTTATCAATGCCTAACAAATTAGGTGGATTTCGACTTAGATATGGCCGAGCCTGTAATACAGGATTTGCAGCAGTTGGAATTCATCCTGTAATTGCAGAAATTTTAGATCATACAGTAGCTGTGGGGACTCAAGTCAAAATTGATATTCCAGGAAAAGGTGCCACAGTGGCTTTTGTTGATTCAATAGAAACCCCAATAGTTCGTATGAAAAATGGGGATGTTGTAAAAATAAGAGATGTAAAACATGGGATTGAAATTAAAAAAGATATTGAAAGAATTCTCCATTTAGGAGATATTTTAATTTCCTTTGGAGATTTCTTGGAAAATAATGCTCAACTTATTCCAACTGGATATGTCGAAGAACTTTGGATTGAGGAATTAAAAGAAAAACTTGGAAAATACGAGCCTAATGATGAATATCTAAATCAATTTCTAAACCGAACGCCTACTTTGGATGAAGCCCTAAAAATTTCACTAGATTTTCAAGTTCCTTTACATCCACAATTTCTCTACTATTGGGATCAAATTTCTTCCTCTGAATTATCTGAGATTTTGCAACCAAAAAAAGTCAATGAAAACACAATAGAATATCCTCTAAATGTCAAAATAATTCTCGAAAAATTAGGAGTTCCACACAAACAAAAAGACAGTATCATTTTAGAAGAAAATGAAGCAAAAATTTTCTATAATTTACTCTTAAGAAAAGCTCCAATAATTGATGACTCTTCTGTACCTAAAATTATCTCAAAATCTTCGGAAATTCCAATAAGAAACAAGTTCTCTACATCAATCGGAGTTCGAATTGGAAGACCTGAAAAAGCTGCTGCTCGACAGATGAAACCTCCAACACATGTTTTATTTCCAGTAAGTGATAAAGGAGGACCAACAAGAGATCTACTAAAAGCCTCCAGATATCCTAATTTTTTTACTAATATTTTTAATCGCCAATGCAACAAATGCAATGAGCCTTCAATTGGAATAAAATGCTCAAAATGTGGAACCAAGACATCAATAATTTATCAATGCTCAAACTGCAGGGGAATTCTTGAATCTCCGTTTTGTGAAAAATGTAAAAGAAAAGCCCCCTCTCATTCTTACAAATTATTCCCTTTAAAAGAAAAATTGTTGGCAGCCCAGGAAAAAATGGGTTTGAGAGCACAAGAACCATTCAAAGGTGTAAAAGAACTAATCAGTCAGGATAGAATTGCAGAGCCACTTGAGAAGGGCTTAGTTCGTCAAAAATTTGGCCTAACCACATTCAAAGATGGCACAGTGCGTTTTGATGCCACAAATTCTCCTATTACTCAGTTCAAGCCTTCATGGATTGGGACTTCAATTGAAAAACTGAAAGAATTAGGATACACAAATGACATGGATGGTAATCCAATAACAAATTCAGATCAATTAATAGAAATTCGGATGCAGGATGTAATCATTCCATATGAAAGTGGAAGGTATCTAGTCTCTACTTGTAAATACATTGATTTATTATTAAAAAAATTCTATGGAAAACTTCCTTTTTACAACGTTAATAATTCTGAGGAGTTAATTGGACATCTAATAATTGGTCTGGCTCCACATACATCTGTAGGAATTGTAGGAAGGGTCATAGGATTCACTGAGACTCATGTATGTTTTGCTACTCCAAATTGGCATTCAGCAAAAAGAAGAGATGCTGATGGTGATGCTGATTCAATAATGCTTCTTATGGACAGCCTTCTCAATTTTTCAAGACAGTTTCTTTCAGATCGGATTGGAGGATTAATGGATGCACCATTATTGATTCAGCCATTGGTTTTACCTCATGAATCACAACCCCAGGCACATAACTTGGAAGTTACAAAATTATTACCGCTAGAGTTTTTCAAATCAACCCTTGAACAAAGCAAAGCGTCAACCGTAAAATCAATTGAAATTATAGAGTCACGACTAGAGACCGAAAGACAATTTTATGATTATTATTTTACACATCAAACCTCCTCATTAACTACTTCAAAATCAAGGAGTGCATATTCCACACTTGGTTCAATGCTAGATAAGCTTGACATGCAAATTCGAAATGCGGATATGATTGATGCTGTAAATACTTCAGAAATTGTTTCCAATGTAATCTCTACACATCTAATTCCTGACATTATGGGAAATCTCCGTGCATATGCAAGACAGAGTTTTAGATGTACAGCATGTGGAAAATCTTATCGTCGTCTTCCTTTAACTCAAAACTGTGTTTGCAGCCACAAGTTAATTCAAACAATAACTAGAGGTTCTGTGGTAAAATATCTAAATCTGGCCAAAAGATTAGTAAGTAAATATGATGTAGGAGAATATCAAAAAGGTCGAATTCATGCATTATCTGACGAAATTGACCTAGTTTTTGGAAAGAATAAGGGAGATCAGTCTCTTCTTACCGATTATGCTTCTTAGAATTTTTATCTTAATTTGACGTATTCGTACGCACCTAATTTATTGTCAAAACAATATTGAACCTTTTGATAATTCTTTCTGAAAGATTTAACTTTTGATAGTATTTTTTTAGGATCCTTTTTCTCTATTACAACGTCTTTGATAAGGGATGCAATTTCTTTCATCTCATTTTGTTTCATTCCAAGTCTTGTTATCTCAGATACTCCCAATCTAATTCCACCAGGATGGAAATAATTACGTCCTGCCTTGATATCTCCAGGAATCAGTTGTCTATTTACAATAATGTTTGCCTTTTCTAATTCTGCTTCAACTTTACCACCATCTGAATAATCAAGTACGTTTACTGCAATTTGATGAGATTCTGTAAATCCCCTACTTTCTCCTAATACTTTAAATCCAAAACCACTAAGAGCCTCAGCAAAGACTTTTGCATTCTTTATTACTTGACTTGCATAATCTTTCCCAAACTCTAACGCTTCGGCAAAAGCAATAGCTTTTCCTGCCATATGGTGAATATGATGACTACTTGTCAGTCCTGGAAACATTGCTTTTTTAATTCTCTCTGCATGTTCTTCCGAACCTAATACAAGACCGCCTTGCGGACCAAACAAAGTTTTATGGGTACTCATAGTCATGGTATCTGCGCCCTCTCGTAGAGGATCTTGGAATTTGCCTCCTGCAATCAAGCCTGCCACATGAGCTGCATCATAGTTGATATGAATACCGTAACTTTTTAGAAAGTCTGCCAATTCCTTTACCGGATGAGGAAACAAAAACAATGATCCACCAAACATTGCCATTTTTGGAAGACGTCCGATTTTCTTTAATTCTTCAATCTTAGTTTTAGTCTTATCTACATCAATAGTCATTTCTTCGGCATTAAATGGATAAAACTCAATTTCTAATCCGTGAACTAAACCTGCAGTACCTGAATGTTCTTTTTTACCATGAGAAATATGACCTCCTGCTGGAATTGAAGGAGCCAACATAATATCACCTGGATTTGTAAAAGCAGAATATATTGCAAGATTGGCAACAACTCCTGATATGGGTCTTACATCTGCAAATTTGGCCTTGTACAATTTCTTGGCTAATTTCATACATTCAAACTCTACATCATCAATGTAGATACATCCAGCGTAGACTCTCTCACCAGGCCAGCCTTCAGCGTATCTGTTACCAAAATCTGAAATTATTGCCTCACGAACAGCTGGGCTTGGTATATTTTCACTGGCAATTAATGGAATTGAATTTTCAAACCATTTATGATGCTCTTTTAATTTTGAGAAAATTTTATTATAAGATTCCTTGTTTGAGGATTTTACCATGATCTGGGAATTGATTTTCCCAATTTAAAAACACCGATTTTAGACCTAAAAGAATCTCAATTATCTGTAACGTATAAAAGGGGAATCCAAGTATTTTTTTCCATGGGTATGCAAGCTACTTCCAAAGGAACAATGCCAGTTATACTGCTTAAAGAAGGCGGAACGGAAACCAAAGGAAGAGATGCTCAAAAAAATAATATAGCTGCAGCAAAAATTATTGCAGAAATTGTTCATTCCAGCCTTGGCCCTAGAGGTATGGATAAAATGCTAGTTGACTCCATGGGAGATGTTACTATTACAAATGATGGTGCTACCATCTTAAAAGAAATTGATGTTCAACACCCAGCAGCAAAAATGTTGGTTGAAATTTCAAAAACAACTGATAATGAAGTTGGAGATGGAACCACTTCAGTGGTAATTTTAGCAGGCTCTTTGCTTGAAAATGCTGAATCCTTACTTGACCAAAATGTTCATCCAACCATAATTGTTGATGGATATAGAAAAGCTGGAAAAAAGGCAAAACAATACCTTCAAGACATTGCAGAAAAAATTTCTCCTAATGACAAATCAATTCTTAATAAAATTGCAAAAACATCTATGCAAACAAAATTAGTTAGAAAAGATTCTGACCAACTAGCAGAAATCATTGTAAAATCTGTTCTTGCTGTTGCAGAAAAAGAAGGTGAAAATTACAAAGTTGATATTGATGATATTAAAGTAGAAAAAAAGGCAGGAGGTTCCATAAAGGATTCTAATATTATTCAAGGAATTGTTCTTGATAAGGAAATTGTTCATGGCGGAATGCCAAAACAAATTTCTGATGCTAAAATTGCTTTGATAAACACTGCCCTTGAAATTAGTAAGACTGAAACTGATGCTAAAATTAACATTTCAAATCCACAACAGATGAAATCATTTCTTGATGAAGAAAATAGAATGCTAAAGACTATGGTAGACAAAGTAATTGGTTCAGGTGCCAATGTGGTTCTCTGCCAAAAAGGAATTGATGATATGGCTCAACACTATCTTGCAAAAGCAGGAATTATTGCAGTTAGGAGAATTAAAGAAAGTGATCTTACTAAACTTGCTAAAGCAACCGGTGCAAGAATCGTAACAAACCTTGATGACCTATTTGAAAAAGATTTAGGTATTGCAGATTTAGTTGAAGAGAAAAAAATTGAGGAAGATAAATGGGTCTTCGTTGAAGGCTGTAAACATCCAAAATCAGTAACACTTCTTCTCCGTGGTGGATCTCAAAGAGTAGTAGATGAGGTTGAGCGCTCGGTTCATGACGCTTTAATGGTAGTAAAAGATGTAATAGAAAACCCCTTAATTGTCGCAGGTGGAGGAGCACCTGAAACATATGCTGCAGCTAAATTAAGAAGCTGGGCAAAAACTCTCGAAGGAAGAGAACAACTTGCAGCAGAAAAATTTGCTGATGCCTTGGAAACCATTCCGTTAATACTTGCTGAAAATGCAGGAATGGATCCAATTGATACTTTGGCTTCGTTACGTTCTAAGCAAATGAAAGGAGAAAAATGGACAGGAATTGATGTTATGAAAGCAAAAATTGCAAACATGAAGTCAAGTGATATTATTGAACCCTTAGCAGTAAAACTCCAAATTGTTTCAGCAGCCGCAGAGGTTGCTTGCATGATTCTTAGAATTGATGATGTAATTGCAACACAAAAATCTGCAGGACCACCACCTGGAGGAGAAGGTGGCATGCCTGATATGGGCGGAATGGGCGGAATGGGCGGAATGGGCGGAATGGGCGGAATGCCCGGCATGATGTAAATTTAGTGCAAAATATTTTTCAAAAGTTTATTTGATTATTAAATTGGAAAACAATATTGAATAAAATTTCATCTTATCTAAGAGAGAGTTTCAAGGATATCTATTTGCTAATCTTTTTTGCCTTACTTGCAGGATTTTTCAATCCTTTGATATCAGGCAGTTCATTTAATGATCTTATCTTTGGAATTCTTGATTTGATTCTGGGTGTGGTTGGAGGAGTTTTATTGTATAAATCGATGACATCAGAAAAAGGACAAATAATTTACTTCGGCGCTGGCTTTGGTCTGATTTTTTTGTCATTAGTCTTAATCTTTCAAATAACTGGAAGAATCTAAAAATCACACATCAAAATATAGATAAAATTCATGAGGGTGTGGTCTGATTGCAATCTCTCTTTGATCCCTTCTTTCTAATTCTATGATTTTATCAATAACATCATCAGTGTAAATTGGATTTAGGAATTTTCTATCACTTTCTAATTCATCTAATGCTTCTCCTAAACTTTTTGGTAAAACACCTATTCCTCTTTTTGCTCTATCTGATTTTGTCATCTTGAAGATATCATCGTGGACTTGATCACCAGGTTCAGTTTTTTTCTTAATTCCATCCAGTCCTGCAGCAGTAACTGCCGAAAACACTAGATATGGATTTGATGATGGATCAGGGGCCCTAAATTCAAGTCTCTTTAGATGTGCATAATTTTTTCCAGTAAGATGTTTTGGAACCCTTACAATTGCAGATCTATTTCCTGCGCTCCAAGCGATATAGGCCGGAGCTTCATAACCAGGAACCAATCTATGATAAGAGTTCGTAGTTGGATTGCAAATTCCAGATAATGCTTTTGCGTGATTAATTATTCCACCACAGAAATATCTAGCCGTTTGACTTAGCTCATCTTCATCTTCTGAATCATAAAAAACATTGTTCTGACCCTTCCACAAACTTACATTAACATGCATACCAGAACCAGAATCCATTGCAATAGGTTTTGGCATCATTGTTGCAACCTTTGAATATTTTGCAGCAATATTTCTAATCACATATTTGTAAGTTTGAGCAGCATCACCAGCATTTGTCATGTAATCATATCTGATATCGATTTCACATTGCCCAGCAGTTGCAACTTCGTGGTGATGATTATCACACAAAATCCCGAAATCTGAACTCAATATATTTACACATTCATTTCTAAAAGGAGTAAGGGTATCAGATGGTGTACTAGGATAATATCCCTCTTGTAGACCCATAGGATATCCATTACCTTCCTGACTCCAAGGAGCCTCTTTTGATTCAATGGAATACGATTGGCCTTTGTATGGTGTTAAAACATCCCAGTGAATTTTATCAAATACAAAAAATTCTATTTCTGGACCCCAAGAGCTAGAATCAAATCCCTGAGATTGAATATATTTTTCTGCTTTTTGGGCAATTCCTCTTGGATCTCTGGAGAGTCTTCCTCTACCTCCTCCCCAATAAACATCACACAATAATCGTGCAGTTTTATTTTCTGTCATCCATGGAATAATTGCAAAAGTATTGGGATCTGGTTTTAACAAAAGATCTGAATCATTAATTTCGGCAAAGCCAATAATTGAAGAGCCATCCAATTTTGGAAGTCCATCTCTCATTTGCTCAGGCGTAAATGTATTTGCAGAAATAGTTGTATGGTGAAAACGGCCGGTTAAACCAGTAAACTGAAGATCAATGAATTGAATTTCTTCATGTTGAATTCTAGAAAAAACTTCATCAGGTGAATACGATACCTGAAGTGGTTTTCCATGGCTCACTTTATATGGCAATTTAATACTTCACGGTAACACAAATACATCCATCATTTAAGGATTAGGTAGGACATGTCTGAAATCAATGAAATTGATATCAACTCTTTACATGCAATTGTTCTTAGAGAAACGGAAAGCGATTTAATTCAGGAAATCGATCCTAATTTCTACAGAAATCTATCTGATTTTATCGGAAACTTGAAAAAACAAGAGTTCGATGGAATTGAAAATAAAATTAAACAGGTCTTGATTAACATGGCATCAGAACTGACTTCGCTTTTACTCCAAAATAGACTAGAAAAAACTATCAGATCAGAGGATATTAATTTTAAAAATCTCACAGATGAAGAAAAATTCATCCTTGATGCTGAGGAAAAAAAAAGAGAAAGAACAGAAATGATTCTTGCAGCAACAATGAATGGAAAATCCAAGTTTTTAGAATCTTTATCACAAAATCACAAAACCAAGACAGTTGTTCTTAGATTTTTAAAAGACATTGATGAAATTGTAGGCGTTGATCTAGAGAAATACGGACCATTTCATTCAGAAGATATTGCAACTCTACCATATGAAAATGCTCAAGCATTAATTACAAAAAAAGCTGCTACCAAAATTCATTGGGAAGATTAGGTAGAAATTACGTAATTGAATATTTTCATTAGTCATGTCTCATACAGGTGTAGATGTAATTGATTTTCTATTTTATACAATTTATCCTGTAATTGGACTTTTCATAGTTGAGATAATTAGTCGAGTAGTAAAGGCGCCAAAATGGATCAAGTTATGGGTTCAAGCAGTAGTATCAATCGGATTTGGAATCTATTACTGGTTTATTTTACCTGCACCTCAAAATTTTCCATTAACTGCGCTAGTAATGTTTGCTTTAGCTATAGCTTTGATCTATCAAGGAAAACGCGCTAAAGTATCTCCTGATAAAAGTCCATACTAGTGGCTTAACCCTTAAATTTTCTAAAAAATCTTTTGAAAGCACTTTGCTTGCCAATTCCACCATCTCTAATCACTTTTCTCTGGCCAAATTTTTTGGCTCTAATCTGAGTTAGTTTAACACATCTATGCTCTTCAGGAAGTCTATGTTCTGAACAAAATGGATCCTTGCAATAATTGCAATGAAAGGGCATATCAGTCAAGTCTCCACAATATGCACAATTTTCAGCCTTCATAATTTATCTTAATATTTTAATTCTAATAAACCTGTTAGTTTTATTCTACTTTTTATTTTGGTATAAATTTTACAAAAACACTTTTACGCCTTGTTCATTGAAACCCATTAAGTGAATTTTAATGATTAAAGACAAAGTGGCAATAATTACAGGTGCAAGCAGTGGAATTGGTTATGCAACAGCTCTTGCACTATCAAAAGCAGGTGCTAAAGTCGCAATAGGAGCAAGACGAACTGATAAACTTGCAGACTTAGAAAATAAAATCAAAGAAAACAACGGCGAAGTTTTCTCTCAAAAACTTGATGTTACAAAAAATGAGGAATGCAAATCCTTTGTTAACAATGTTTTAGAAAAATGGGGGTCTGTGGATATTTTGGTAAACAATGCGGGTTTAATGCCTTTGAGTTTTGTTAAAAATTTGAAAATTGATGAATGGGATCAAATGATAGATGTAAACATCAAAGGAGTTCTCTACTGCACTGGTGCTGTAGTTAGCCACATGTTGGAAAAGAAATCCGGTCACATTGTAAATATCTCCTCAGTAGCTGGTAGAATTGTATTTCCAGCAGGTAGTGTTTATTGTGCGACAAAACATGCAATCACTGCCTTTAGTGAAGGATTACGAGAAGAGCTAAGTGTTAGAAAAAATATTAGAGTTACTTGTATAGAGCCTGGAGTAGTTGCAACTGAGTTGACAAATACAATCACGGATGAATCACTACAAGCGTTTGTAGAGGGTGCAAAAAAAATGGAAGCACTACAAGCAGATGATATTGCCAATGCAATTCTTTATGCAGTAGAATCACCAAATCACGTAAATGTAAATGAGATTTTGATTAGACCCACCACACAAGATCGATAAATTGTCAGAAAACATTCCTCACGTCTTAATTCTAGGTGGTGGTTTTGGTGGACTAGCAGCTGCCAATGAGATTAGAAAATCCCTTTCCTCCTCGCAGGTAACAATTACTGTTGTTGATAAAAAAAACTGGTTTATGGTAGGATTCGCCAAACTTTGGATCATTAAAGGAACAAGAACCTTTGAAAATTCAACTGGTCTATTAAGTGGATTAGATAAAAAAGAAATTAATTTTCTCAACGAGGAAATTCTTCAAATCGATTTTGAAAACAAAAATATCCAGACTACAACACAAAACTTGTCATATGATTTTTTGATTATTGCAATGGGGGCTGTCTTGACTCCCGAAAAAATTCAGGGATTGGCTGAAAATGGAATGAATCTTTATGATTACAAACAATCCCAACAAATTCACGAGAAGATAATGGATTTGAAATCAGGTACAATTGCCATATCAATTATGGGAATGCCTTACAAGTGTCCTCCCGCTCCGTTTGAGGCTAGTTTGATAATAGATTCAATGCTAAGGGAGAATAAAACTAGAGATTCTGTACAAATCCATTTCTATAGTCCTGCACCCATTACCTTACCAGCTGCTGGACCTGAAATTAGCAAGAAAATACTTGATTTGATAAGTTCTGAGAAAATCATCTTCCATGATTCTTGTAAAATAAAATCAGTAGAGCCCAACAAATTAATTTTTGAAAATAGCAAAGCTGATTTTGATTTGCTTCTTGCAGTTCCTCCACATGTAGCACCTGACGTAATCTATGAATCAGGATTAGCCAAAGAAGGTAATTTTATTCCAATAGACAGAGACTGTAAAACACCTTATGACAATGTCTATGCAATAGGGGATGTTACAACATTGAAAGTTACAGAAACTATGGTGGTTCCAAAGGCAGGAGTGTTTGCAGAAGGGGAAGGATACACTGTTGCTCAAAATATTATCTCAAAAATTCAATCAAAAGAAGAATCTGCCTTGTTTGATGGAAAAGGTGGATGCTTTATTGAATCAGGAAGAGACACTGCCTCAGTAATTGAAATAGATATGTTTTCAGGACCCAAGCCTTCAACAAAATTAACTGAATCAACATCTGAACATCTTGATGAAAAGTTGCAATTTGAAAAAGACAGACTTTCAAATTGGTTATAATTTTTCGTCTTTATTTTTTGCCAAATGCTCTAGTATAGCTTTTACTTCTACTCCTAAATCTATGGAACTATTTGATAGCTCTAGTTGTTCTGAAATTTTGCTTTTAAAATCAAGATTTTCCAATTCCACACTCCGTTTTTGTAAACAATCAAGGTGATCATCATCCGAACCAGAAATTTTTTGACAAATACTACAAATTTTCACAAATTATATCTACAATCCTACGATTTAATAATTTCATTTTATGCCTATCACCTAAGGGATCGTGGTCTAGCTTGGTATGATTCTAGTCTGGGGGACTAGAGATCGCAGGTTCAAATCCTGCCGGTCCCATTATACTTTAGAAAATAAAATCTGAATCCAATATAATCCCCAAAACCCTTCTAGTCTAAGAGGATCTGAACCTTTGAATTTATTTTTGAAAAGAAAAAATGGAAATCAATGCATTTGTTAAAGTCTTTTTCTAGATTCTGGCTACCTACATCCTAGAAAAAGATTAATTTCCATTATCGTATGTTTCCCTTTGATTTTGTAATTGTTCTTTTTGATGCTGTTCGTCTAGCAGTTGTACGTTTTGTAGTAATACGTTTTACTGCTCTTTTTGCTGAAGTTGAAGCTACTCGTTTTTTGGCAGCAGTCTTTCTCTTTGAGGGAGTTGATTTTGCGGCTCCTTTTGCCTTTAGATTTGCATTTCTTTTTCTAGTTCTTGCTGCTTTTTTAGCAGCTTCACTTCTTTGTGCTTTAGTTTGTACCATTCTAAAATTCTAGAAAGAAACTTGGTCTTATACTAGAAAAGTTAGCAGTTTTTACTCAAAAAGGTGACATACAGATAACTTTTTTGCACCATGGTTTTTGTACTTGATAAAATATAATTTTGTATTGAAGATCGCTATAGTATACAACAAAAATACAATTGATGAAAAAGACGTTATCAATGTTTTTGGCACTGCAACAAAAGAACACTATAGTGAAAAAACAGTAGAAAAAGTTGCAAAGGCATTAGAAAAAGGCGGACATTCAGTTAAGATAATCGAAGGAGGAATTAATTTTATTGAAGAGATGAAAGATTTCATGCCACGGGTTGTTTCAGGAGAAAGACCTGGGATGGTCTTTAACATGGCCTATGGCATTCAAGGACAAAATCGTTACACTCATGTTCCTGCTATGCTTGAAATGCTTGGAATTCCATATGTGGGATCTGGTCCTGAAGCTCATGCAGTAGTCCAAGATAAAGTAATGACAAAGATTGTTTTGCAAAAAAACAACATCCCTACACCTGGATTTTGGGCGTTTTCTACACCCGATGATACATTTGATGATTTGGTTTTTCCAGTTATTGTAAAACCAAAGATGGAATCAACATCAATGGGAATGGAGGTTGTAGATAACTGGGATGACCTAAGAAAAGCAGTAGCCAAACAAATAGAAAAATTTTCACAAGAAATTCTAGTTGAACAGTTTATTCCAGGAAGAGAATTTGCAGTAGGCCTTTTGGGAAATGGATCTAATGTTGAAGTTTTACCCATAGTTGAAATTGACCTTGCAGGGGATCCAAATAAAATTCAAACAATAACTGACAAGACAGAAACACCACTTGATAAAATGTGCCCTGCAAAACTGACTGAAGAACAAGAAAATCAAATCAAAAAAATATGTTTAGAATCTTTTAGAAAACTAGGATTAAACGATTTTGCACGTGTAGATTTTAGAATGGATAAAGATGGGAATGTTTACGTACTTGAATTAAATTCCATGGCTAGTCTTGGAGTTACTGGTTCGTATGTTCATGCCTGCAAAACTGCAGGTTATGATTATAATTCCATGATAAACAAAATTTTTGAAGTATCTGCTTTGAGATACTTTGGAGAGTCATACCTACATCCAAACGAAGCCTCCAATGATACGATAGAATCTCAACCATTAAGATCTGTTCTTAGAAGTCATCTGCGAAGTCACCTTCCGTCAAATGAAAGATTGCTAGAGCAGTTTGTCAATGTAAACTCTAGTGTTTACAATATAGAAAATGTTAACAAACTAGGCCTTACTCTAGCTAAACGGCTGGAAAATCTAGGTTTTCAATCCCAAATCTATCATGAATTCGATGTAGGAAATATGATTTATCTCAAAAATCATGATTCTGAGACAAATGACGTCCTTCTTTTGAGCCATCTTGACACGTGGTATGATAATCAAGATTTCACACCATTTTACAAAGTTGGAAACAAACTATTTGGTTCTGGAATTGCTGAGAGTAAGGGGGGTTTGCTAGTTATGCTTACTGCTATTCAGGCACTCAAGTTCGCAAGAAAACTCAAAAAAATAAAATGTGGAATTTTACTAATTTCCGATGATTCACTTGGTGGTCGCTTTAGCAAAAAACTAGTTCAGGATATATCTAGTATTTCCAATTACATTCTTGATCTAAAGTGGGGAACTGATGGGGGAGGTGTTGCAACGTCATGTTCTGGTGCTACTCGTTATCATATTGATATGGTACATGTAAGACGGCCAAATGAAACTATCAAAGAAGTAATTCCTGATATGTGCAGTAAAGTACTTGCATGGAAGAAAATATCTTACGGGATTAATGATGCAAGAATCACAATATCAGATTTCACTGCAAAAACTTCTTTGGGAAGTGCACCAGAATATGGAAAATTATCTCTAGAATCAAGATACTCCAATATTGTACAAGGAAACCAATTTGATTCTGAGATTAGAAAAATTGCAAAAAAGAAATTAAATTCTAATATTGATGTTCATATAGGAAAACATGTTTCTAGAGAACCTCTAGAAGATAATGAAAAAATTAAACAATTCTATGGTATCATTGAAAAATTGGCAAATCTTGCAGATATCAAAATAAAATCAGAACATCGATTTGCAACATCAAGTATTTGTGATGTTTCGGTGGACAAATATGTGATTGGTTCTATGGGTCCCATCGGTTATGATGCCAGAACACCAAATGAGAATATTTCTCGTGACAGTTTGATTGATAGGGGAATACTTTTGGCCCTTACCATTAACAAGTGTACTCGACTTGTTAGTGAGGATAAAAAATGAATATACAAAAAATAGAAAACTCCTTTACTGTATCTGCTAACAAAAAGTGCTCTGTTGCAAAACAGGGGATGGTTTCCAGTGCATTTCCTGATGCAACAAAAGCAGGGGTGGATATGCTCAAAAAAGGTGGAAACGCAATAGATGCAGCTTGTGCAACTGCACTTGCCTTAGGCGTATGTGAACCTCAAGCATCAGGGCTTGGAGGCCAATCCCTTGCTATCTTACATCTAAATGGAAAAACTATTGCTATTGATGGTTCAAGTAGAGCTCCTTCTTTGGCTCATAATACCTTCTTTGAGAAAAAATCTCGTCGGTTTATTGGATACAAAGCAACAACTGTTCCAAGTACGCTAGCTACTCTGGGGCATCTAAACGACAATTATGGAAAGCTTGATTGGTCGACAATAGTAAAACCATCTATTCGCATCGCAAAACGTGGCTACAGAATCACAAAACTTCAAAATAAAATGCAAACAGACAGTTTGGTAAAATTCTTTAGGGTAAAATCAAAGTCAGGTGCAAAATATTTTCTAAAAGATGGAGAAGTTCCTTATGATGTTGGAGATCTTTTTGTTCAAGATGATTTAGCAGAAACCCTAAAGCACATTTCAGAGTATGGCTACTCTTCGTTTTATCAAGGAATGATTGCAAAACTAATTGATAAGGATATGAAAATTAATCATGGATTTTTACGCAAAGAAGATCTTGCATTTATCCCAGTACCTATCGAGCGTAAACCAATCAGTCGACGATATCGTGGAATTAGAGTTTACACCATGCCCCCACCAACTGCAGGACATACAATGTTGTTAGTTTTAATGATGCTTGCAAATTTAAAAAAATCTTTTTTACGAAATAGAACCCCCCAATCATATCACTTTGTAGCTGAAACGTTCCGTAAGGCACTACTTTACAGAACACAGCGTAAGTTTAACCCAAGAACATATCACCAGATTGATGATAAAACTCACTTGAGTAGAAACTTTGCCAAAGGCCTTTCTGAAACAATTAGAGATTCAATTGATCCTGATTTACCTTTAAGAGAATCAACTGATACTGAGGACACTACTCATCTTTCCGTAATGGATAAGGAAGGAAATGCAATTGGCATTACTCAGTCAGTAGAACTTGTGTATGGTTCTAAAGCAGCAGCTGATGGACTTGGTTTTATTTACAACAATTACATGTCTGCTTTTGAATTTGAAAATCCAAGTCATCCTTATTTTCTTAGACCAAATTCTATTCCCTGGACATCTGTCTCACCTTCAATTATTTTTTACAATTACGAACCCTGGATGGTTCTAGGGAGTCCAGGAAGTGCCAGAATCTTTTCAGTTGTAAGTCATTTTATCTCCAGGATAATTGATGGAGATAATTCAATGGATGTTGCAATGGAGAGGCCCCGAATACATTGCTCGCTTGATGGAAAAATTAGCCTTGAAGCTGATGATTCTGGAGTTGAATTGATTAAACATCTCAAAAAAATGGGGTATAAAATCGATATTAGGGAAAGATATTCATTTTTCTTGGGAGCAATACATGCTGTATTAAAACGTCAGACTGGAGACGGATTTCAGGGTGTTGCAGAAATTAGACGTGATGGAACAGCAGAAGGATTGAATTGACAAAGTTACCGATTTTGTTATCTATTCCACATGGAGGAACACAAAGACCACCTGAACTTGATAGTCATTTGTCTATAACGGACAAAGATTTGTTTGATGACTCTGATCCTTTTGTAATTGAAATTTATGATTTGGGAACCAAGGTAGAACGTGTTATTAAAACAAACATTGCTCGAGCTTTTGTTGATCCTAACCGTTCATTGCAGGATCTTCCCCCTCAAAATTCCGATGGTCTGATAAAAAGTGCAACTTGTTATGAAAAACCAATTTATAAAAAAGGAAGTGAACCTGACGATTCTCTAACCACTGTGTTAATTGAATTGTATTACAAGCCATATCACAAGTCAATACAAAAAAGTATCCATGATCTTGACTTGCAGCTTTGCCTTGATTGTCATTCTATGGCAGCTGTTGCACCTAACATTTCACCTGATGGAAATGAAAAGAAACGACCAATGTTTTGCATATCAAACCAAGATGGAAAAACATCATCTAATGAAATGATTGAACTTTTAGCCTCATGTATATCTGAATCTTTTGGAATTGATAGAAATGAAATATCTTTGAATGATCCTTTTCATGGGGGACATATCACCAAAACCTATGGAAACAACCCTATTCCTTGGATTCAAGTCGAGATGAATAGAGACTTGTATTTGTCAAAAGATTGGTTTGATGTAGACTCTTTATCTATAGATTCTTCTCGACTACGAAAATTAAATCAACAATTTGAAAACAGTTTGAATCTCTTTTTTTCTAAAATTAACAGGAATTGAGAGATTAATGGATATAAAATGTAAAAACT
>DATKYM010000009.1:0-11950 GCA_035528495.1 Nitrosopumilaceae archaeon | reverse complement strand
CTAAATGATCGAGGGATTTTTTTTCTAATTCAACCATGTCATTTTACTATCATTACGGGCCTCTTTGATTTATGCAGTACATAATTTGATGTACTTCCTAAGAATATTTCTTTTGCAGAACCCATTCCTCTTGAACCAATTACTACCAAATCAAAATTTTCTCGGTCAGCAACATCAACTATTCTTTTTCCATTATCTCCATATGAGAGTCTATCAAAAAATAATATTCCTTTTTTTGCTGCCTTTAATTTGGCCTTTTTCATGATTTTTTGTGCAAGTTCTAAAAAAAGTTTCTCTAAAGGAGTTATGGGCTCAGAAATCTTGGGTTTTACAATTCCTGCTACATACAGGCCTGTAATGGTGGCATGAGATTGTCTTGCCATATGAATCGCAACATCAAGACCTCTAAATGAATTAGCAGAACCATCAAGTGGAACTAGAATTTTTTTAGTTTTAATTGCCATTACTTTGCATATGATAATTTTCAATTTAAAGGGAATTGAGATTATCTTCTATGATTTTCAGATGTGATATTCTAGAAGACTATCAAATATCTAATCGGTTTAGTAACTATGTAAAATGGACAATGCAAAAAATATGACGATTGCAGACGTTATGGCAAAATCAGTAATATCAGTTGATGCTTCAATTACAATAAATGAAGCAGCCAAAATGATGGAAGATGCTAAAGTTGGTGCCGTGATTGTTATGGAAAATAATTTACCCGTGGGAATCGTCACTGATAGAGACTTTGCTATCAAGGTTGTAGCTCACGCCTATCAAATATCCTCCCCAATTAAGCAAATAATGTCCTCACCACTATTCTCGGTTAGTTCTAGTGATTCAATCCGAATAGCGTCTGATTTAATGCATGATAGGGGAATAAGGAAATTACCAGTTATTGATGATGATAATTTAGTTGGAATAATTACCTCCACTGATATTGTAAAGTTACTGGCGATTTGTACAGAAGATGATATGAGAGATATGTATTTTCATTCGGTGGCCAAGATTTATTCAAATTATAGTCCTTATAATTAAAAATGGTAATACCTATAGTTTTCCTAGTGACCATACCAATTTTTCTCGGAATTGTGACTGTATCACCATTTGATCTACCTGAAGAACCTGAAGAGGAGATAATTTCCAAAGAACCCAATGTGAATATTCTGTATTTCTTTTTAACGGTTGTTTGGCTATTCTTTCTGATTAGAATTTTATTCCAATTTAAAAAAGGTACTTTTAAAATTACTAACAAATACTAAATTGATTACATACATTTACTCGGAAAAAAATACGGATTAAAATTTTGAAGTGTTCAAACTTTTTTAATAACAAATAAAATTACGTTGAAAAGGATTTTTGCATTACTAGTCTTTCATTCTTAAAAGTATCTGGTCACAGATTCTACGCATTTCAGAATCAGAACCTACACTACAAATTTTAACAATATCTGTTGTAGTCACAATTCCAATTATTTTTCCATTTTCTTTAACTGGAAGTTTATGGATGGATTTTTCTTTCATTAATTCTGAGGCATCCCAAACTGTGTCTTCAGGATCAAGGGTAATTAATGGTGATGACATTATTTCGTAAATCTCAGTAAACAAAGGTCTTCCCTCAGCTACAACTTTGGTTACAAAATCTCTTTCAGTTACAATTCCTATTGGCATGTTATCTTCTGTAACAATCACACAACCAACTTTTAATTTACTCATGTTCAGTGCAGCTTCTTGAAATGAGGTCAATTTATCAACAGTTAACACATTCTTGCTCATTATTTGATTTGCAAATGTATTATGCATGAATTATGCTAATTTTTTTCGCATATGAGATAATCTCTAAATTATCATTTTTGAAAATCAGCAAAGATAATCATTGCAGAGTTTAAAATTAGACGAGAATTTCCTTCAATTATGACAATTAAAACTAAAAAAATTCTAGTTCCACTTGATGGTTCTGCTAATTCTATTCGTGGATTAGATATGGCTATTCATATTGCTCGAGAATCTCAAGGAACAATTACTGCCTTGTCAGTAAAATCCGTGCCTGGAATATATGCAATTCATCCCCTTGGGTTTTTGGATTTCAGCTCGATGACTGAGGTTAAAAAAACTCTTGACAGTGCCAAAATTCGAGCAGCTAAAAAAGGAATTCAATTGACTGGAAAAGCTCTGGCAGGAGATCCCGGATTTGATATTGCCAGATTTGCAAATAACAAGAAAAATGGAATCGATTTGGTTGTAATTGGTGCGCGAGGGAGAGGCTCTGTAAAAGAAATATTTTTGGGTAGTGTTTCAAACTATGTTTTACACAAGGTCAAAAAACCCGTATTAATTGTAAAATGAATAACACTAGTAATAATTTCAAAAAGATTCTTGTTCCACTTGATGGCTCAAAGTACTCGGAAAAAGCACTACAACGAGCATCTGAAATTAGCATTGCATTTGACTCTAAGATTATTTTGTTGTATGTAGTAGAAAAATCTCTCCCACTAAATCTTTTAGATCGAAAAGAATACCTTGAAATTCTTCAAAAATTTGGAAACAAGACCTTAAAGAAGGCAAGTGATATACTTTTAAAAAAAGAAATCATTGCAAAAACTCTTTTGAAAGAGGGAAACATTGTAGCTGAAATAGAAAAAGTGGCAAAAAAAGAAAACTGTGATTTAATAATTGTTGGTAACAAAGGACTTGGTTCTGTTACTCGATTTTTGCTAGGAAGTGTTTCAAACAAGCTTGCTCAATCATCTCAATGTTCTTTGTTAATTATAAAATGAAATTATTCAGCTAAGACATTTACAATATCTGATTTGGTAATTATTCCGACCAGTTTTGATTTTTTAACAACTGGAAGTCCACTAATTCTGTTCTTTATCATTAATACTATGGCTTGCTTGACATCTTCATCTGCATCAACTGTAATGGGATTTGAAGTCATTATGTCCGTAGAATGAAAAGGAAAAAGATAACTCATCTGATTAGAGTGTATTTCTTCTAATCCTTTCTTGAATTTGTATTCTTGAACTTCTTTTGGGTCAGCTGTTTCTGCAATCCATTGAGGTATTTTTGCAGGAACAAAATCCCGGAAAGTAATTATTCCTACAGGCATTTGATTTCTTTTTATAATTACTCTTGATATTCCATATCTTATCAATAGACTTTCTACATGTAATATTGGATCACTTGGTGTAGCGGTGATAACTTTTTCTGTCATTACTTGGGAAACTTTGATTGATGATGATTCTTTAGTAAGAAAAACTCCTACGAGGCCGGTTTTTGTTACCATTCCTTTAAGCGTCTTATTTTGATTTAGAATAACTACTAGGCTTATTCTGTGCTTTTTCATCATTTTGGCACATTCTTGCACAGAATTCTCTTTTGTAAGGGTGAATAGTTTTCTAGGTTTGAAATCCTTGGCTTTTACTGAATTTATAGGAGTGGTTCCTAATCCATAAATTTTTTTTGCAATGTCTTTTTCAGTAATCACTCCAATGGGTTTTCGTTTATCTACAACTATTACTCGCTTAATCTTATTTTCTAAAAAAATCTCCCTTGTTCTTAAGAGAGATGTATTAGGGCTCACTGTGATCGGCTTTTGGATCAATCCTGATAAATTTAATTTTTTTACATCCACAAAGATTCATTTTGATAATTCATTAAATATGTCATCTGCAATATCAATAATGAAAATCATGTTTGGTAATTATTAGCTTGATTTTTAGTTCTAATTTACAGGAATTAAATATGAATACAAAAGTTCATTTGCATGTTGCTGGTTTACTACAAGATGGATATCCAGATAACATGATTATAACAACCAAAATTAAAGTATTAGGAAAAAGAGGAGTTATCGATGCTCTTTAAGAATATTCTTGTTCCTTTTGATCTGTCTGGTCCTTCTACTCATGCATTTAAGGTGGCCTTAGATGTGGCACAAAAATATGACTCAAAAATTACTCTCCTGACTTGTGTTGAAGGAGATGCATGGCACCATAAATTTTATGATGCACGGATTGATTCCCAACTTCTAAAAAAACAAAGTCTGGCAGCAAAAAAATCGATGGAAAAACTCGAAGAAATTGCAAACAAGGTTGGAGTGGAAATAAAATTACAAATTATAAAGTCTAATTCCGCTGTTAAAGACATTACAACCTTTGCAAAATCCAGGAAAATGGATCTTATTGTAATTAGTTCTCATGGGAGAACAGGTCTTGACAAATTAATTCTTGGAAGCGTAGCTAATGGTGTCATTCAAAGAACCAGGTGTCCTGTACTTTTAATAAAATAAAAGAGTTGAGTTAAAGTTGATCTCCATTATAGGTAGTGGACTGGTTGGCTCCTCCCTTGCTTTTCTATGTGCTTCTAATTCCTTAGATGATATTGTTTTACTTAATCTCACAAAAAGCAAGGCAGTAGGTGAGGCTCTGGATATTTCAAATGCAATACCTGAGACATCTAATATTACTATTCGTGGAACCGATAATTACTCTGAAATTACCCAGTCACGAATAATTGTAATAGCTGCTAGTACGGGCGTCTATTTGAAAAATAGACATGAAATGGTTGATGCACAAGTCAAAATGATTAGAGAAATTGGGGGGAAAATTAAGGCAAATTGCACATCTCCAATTATTTTGATAATTTCTAATCCCGTAGATGTATTGACTTATTTTTTTCAAAAAGAAACTAGTTTTTCACGAGATAGTATTATCGGTGTAGCTTCTAGCTTAGATTCAAAAAGATTTAGATATTTACTTTCAAAAAAACTTAGAGTAAAAAATTCTCAAATATCTGATGCTTACGTCCTAGGAGAACATGGAGACTCTATGGTTCCAATTTTTTCAAAGACCAAAATCAATGGAAAAAATATACTTGAAATTATTGACTCTAGACAAAAAGAAGAGATTTCCAAAGACCTTCAAAACTATTGGAAGTCAGTTAGAAATCTCAAAAATAGATCGCAGTTTGGTATTGCAAAAAATACTTTTGATGTAATAGAATCAATAATAAAAAATCAACCCCTATCGATTCCTGCATCTGTCTTATTGCAAGGAGAATATGGTGAAAAAGATGTTTGTATGGGGGTTCCAGTAAGAATCTCACCCGAAGGAATTATTGAAATTCAATCAATGAACCTTGATAAATTTGAACAAGAACTATTAAAAAAATCTGCCCAAACTATTCGAAATAATATTAATTCAATTTAGAAATCATTGAATTAAGATATGTAATCCATATCCTACCCCATATGCTACCAGAGCTGCAATTCCTCCAATAATCAATGTATATAATCCTGATTTAATTTTGGATTTCTTAACAATCTTCCCTTTTATTATCCCAACAAGAAAAAATGCTGAAATTACAAAAATTATTGAAAAGGAAAAAGCATTAGAACTAGGATCAATTCCAAGTGCCATGAATATCATAAATGGCACTAGTGGAATTAACCCTATCAGATTAAAGCCGACAAAAGTACTAATTGAACTATCTAAAGGATGCTTGTCATCTTCCATCAGCCCTAATTCCTCTTTCATCATGGTATCAATCCAAACTTTTCTTCTAGATGTGATTATTCGAACCACCTCTTCCAGAAGTTCGTCTTTAAACCCTTTTTTATCATATATTTCTCTAATCTCTTGCTTTTCTTGGTCTTCTAAATTATCAATTTCCCATTCTTCCTGCTTTCGCTTCATCTCGATGTATTCATTTCTAGCCTTTGATGCCTGATAGTTTGCTGCAGCCATTGAAAATCCATCTGCAAACAAGTTTGCAAAACCAAGAACCAAAATTATTGTAGGCGATAATGAAGCACCTATCACACCTGCAACAATTGCAAAAGTAGTAACTGCTCCATCAATTGATCCATAAATAAAGTCATCAAAGTGCCATTTCATGATTACATCTTTCCATTGATTGAATATATTCTCAAACCACTCAAATCTTATATGTTCATCAATAAGTCATGTCCAAGGATCTGATTCTTCGTTCCAAGTTTTTGCTCCTAATCCATCAGTAGCCAACGTTTCACTTTGTTTTATTTTTGCCATCAAACATTCATCTGAGCAGTGAGTGAGTTCAAAATTTTTCATTAACCTTCCACAATTTAGACACCATTGACTCATGTCTTATTAAACAACATTTTAGTTTATACGCGCTTTGTCATTTCTCATCAATGATAATAATCTCAATTGAGGCATATGATCGAGTTTAAATTGGAATCTAGTTGATGGAAACAATTGAGTGAACGAATATGAAAAATACAAAAGTAGTAAAAAAACTACAGGTAAAGAAGGAAAAAACGCGCACAATGACATATCGTCTTCCTGAAAAAATTATACAAACACTAGAATCTGAATCAGCAAAGAAAAAAATATCACAAAATGTTCTTGTAAACCAAATTTTTGAAAAATATGTTCAATGGGATAGGTTTAGTGATAAAATAGGTATGATTCCTGTTCCCAAAGATCTTTTTCATCTATTGGGCGAGGGTTTGGATAGAAGTGATATCAACATGATAGTTGATGCGTTAAAACCTGTGATTAAAAATGATGTAATGTACATGAAAGGAAAGTATGATCTAAAGCGATTACTTGAAACCCTTGAATATTATGTCCGTGCAACTGGAATGAATTCTGACCACAGAGTAGAGGGTCCCTTACATCATTTTATAATACAACATGAACTTGGAATGAACTGGTCAATGTTGGTGGAACAGCTTTTAAAAGAGATATTTCATGAGTTTCTTCCAGAAAAAGAGGTTAAAACTCAGACTACTGATGCTACAGTAATTATAACCATATCTCTTGGTGAAGATTTTGACGAACACAGTAAATAAATTTAAAAATTCAATCTAGTTACTGGTTGAAAACTAGTTCAATTTGTATATCGCCGTTGTTATAGTGGGTCTGAATCTCTTTAATCTTGCTTTTGTAGAGAAAGAATTTTTTCCCTTCTTCACTTATCTGTCCTGAGGTGTTTAACATCTTGGCATCATGAAGCCTTTGAATTCTTCTGTAAACTGTGCTTATTGGAATTTTACACTCCCTGGTAAGCTCCACTGCTGACTTTGGTTTGTCCATAATGGCATTAAGAATGGATCTACAATATTTGTCTGAGACAATTTCCAGAAGACCGTTTTTCTTTGCTTCGTCTTCTACTTTGAATGGGGTTTGTAATATTTGCATATTACAATTATGATAAATTGCAATATAACTAGTGAGACTACACCGTAAGACACTGTAAGTAATAATTCGATTTATTAAAAATCTGATAATTTCCAAGGCAAGAATATTTTTGACAATTGAATCTTAAAATCAAATCCTTGAAAAAGTAGAAAATTTGATTGTGTGTTTTTATGATCGACCAAAATATGATGTTCTAGCTAATTTTGATAGGATGACCCGTAACTTTTTTTGGAATTTTTATCACCAATCTTCCATTTTGAAACTTTGCAGTTGTTTTTTTACTAGCAATTTTACCCTGTAATGAAATTGATTTTTTAAAATATTCAAATTTTGTAAATTTGCCTAATTTTTCTTCAGAGTATTTTTCCTTTAGCTTGGCTTCAACATTGATAGAATTTCCATCAAAAGTAACCTTGATGTCTTTTTTGTTTACTAGTGGAAGATCAAATTCCAAAATCCAGTGGTGGTCAAACTCCCTTAGACATGAAAGTGGGGAAAGAACACCATGCTCAATATCATCAAATAGGGAGCCTATTATTGGCGGTGTTATTCTCAATTCAAATGTTTTATCATTTCTCATATCATCACCTGTAAATCTGTGGAACCTTTACCGGCTTTTCTTGTAGCGAGCGAAGGGTCTCCTCCATTAAATTTCGATGTTGTATTCGAATTTTATCTAATCTTTTTTGAATTTCACTTGTGTCTATTTTAACATCTAGAATTTTTGCAAGGGTAACTATTGCCGTGATAGATGCTTTGGGATCTGGAAAGAACGGATGACATTCTGCATACAAGACAAGTAAAGGGATCTTTGTTTTTCTAAAAACTGAAATTATGACAGCGTCCGTCCCAAAAATTGAACCGTCTAAAAATTTAGGAATCTGATAATTATACAGTACACTTTCTAGTGTCTTATGGGTGACTAGACCATAAATTTTTGGGTCGTCTTTTTTTTGGTTAATTGACTCCATACCACTAACGAACACTATTTTTTTTACTTGATTTTCTTTACAAAATTCGTGGATGGAACGTGCAAATTCTTCAGCCAAATACTGATCAAACGGCACATCAGAAATAATGGCAAAAATATTATTTTTTTTATAGACCCTGATTGGGGCAAGAATTTCTCCACCTTCCACAAATAATGATGGGGGAAGATCTGAGAGTTCAATTTCCCCGACATTTTTCATCTTTAGATAATGAATAAGATATGATATTGAAAAAGTTCCAATAAGTCCAGTACTTGGAAATCCTACTAGTAATGTATTCTCCTGAGTGTTTGGAACGGGAATTTTCAAGTAATTTTCTTTTAAACAGAATACAATTAAAAGAAAAACCTAGATTCTCTATCTTGATTTTCAGTCATGACATTCATAATGGACTTCAAAATAATTTAGATGCACTATTTATCACATTACACAAGTATCTACCCTACATGAAAGTCCTAGTTATTGGAAGTTTTTTGCAAAAGTGGTTTTACCAACAACTGAAACTAATATGGAATGCTTTCTTTGTACCATTATTCAACTTGATTAGAGGATAAATATTGAATGGAGAATATTCAATTTAAAAATAAATATAGTCTATCAAAGGGTCTAAGGGTTTTATTTCACAACACTTCTTGGGGGGACCCACTAAAGAAAATATATACAAAACTTGCACCACCATATCCAACTCCTTCTTTTCTCATCCCTTTATCAACAAAATACTCTACTGTTTCAATAGCCTCATCGGCACTATCGGCATCCCAATCTCGCCAGTCATTTGGATCTCCATGTTGCTCTTTGGCATCAGAATTACTATTTGCTCTTCCTATTCTCCATTTTGAATTAACTCCGTTAGATTTCGATTTTACAATTTCTTCAATTTCTGAAATAATATCTGAGGCTTTCATTATTATTAAATTCATTTAGCTCTTAAAATAGGGTGAATATTAAACCCAGTTTTGATAATAATACCCCTCTGAAATTACTTTTTGGGATTCAGGATTGAAATTTGGATTCTGAGATTAAATATTACGTTAAATGGAAATTTTTGTATGAATTGGATATTTGGTTTTTTAGGAATTGTATTACTTGTAATAGGCTTGATTGGTCAGGCCTTTGAGATGAGAAAAATTAGGATCGCTACTTATCGTGATGAAGAATTAGCATCACCTAATATTTTTGCAAACAAAAAAAATTTCAAATGGTATGCAATAATTGGTGCCGGAATCGTTTTTTGGTTTATTGCTGCGCGTACATAAATATTTCACTTGAACTAGTTTTGAAAACTATGTGAATGAAATTATTTTTAGACAAGTATGAGAATTGAAAATTTCATTAAATTATAATTTCTATATGATATTATATAATAGTCATATTCAATACCACATTGTACAAAAAAATTCTTGTTCCTCATGCAGGCACTCTTGCAGGAGATTTGGCCCTAAAACATGCAATTCATATTGCAAAATCATCTTCATCTGAAATAATTTTACTCCATGTGATAGAGAACTTTCCACACGTTCCGGTGTTCTCACTTCACGCATCTCAAGCAGCTAAAATCAAAAAAGAAATTGCAAAGGTTACACAAGAGATGAAAAAATCTATGGAAAAAGAGATGGCTAAGCGAGTAGAAAAATGTCAAAAAAATGAAATAAATTCTCATCAAAAAGTTGTAATTGGATCAGCCGCTGAAGAAATTTTAAAAATAGTGAAAAATCAAAAAATCGACCTGATTGTAATGGCAAAAAGACGAAAACTCAAAGGATTCAAAAGCCTTCTATCTCTAGGAAGTGTGTCAAGAAAGATTGTTGAAAATACCTCCTGTCCTGTTTTAATGATAGATGCAGAAAAGAAATGACTAAAACTTTTGAGCATATTTTAGTTCCATACAATGGGACTGCAGGGGGTGAGAAAGCATTTAGAAAAGCCACATCTCTTGCACACTCTATTCAGGCAAAGATTACAATTCTTACCTGCTTGGAAGAAAGATCCACCTTTGGATTTTTTAAAACCAAAACAAGCAAACAAGAGTTTGAAAAAGAAAGCAAAATAGTTGAAAAACAGCACCTACAATTTGAAAAATTTGCCAAAGAGCATGATGTTTCATGCGGTTCTAAAATAGTTAAAAATGGGTTGGCCTCCGCCAAAATTCTTGAATTTGCAGAACGACATGATGTAGATCTAATAATAATGACAAGAACAAAACTTACATCTCATTATGAAAAACAACATTATCACAGTACAGTTGAAAATGTGTTTAGAAATTCACCTTGTCCGATTTTGATTCTATAAATCACTATGATCTATTATTTTTTAGATTAGAATTTTGGTTGATACCAGTATTGTAAATGCCGAAATCAAGCCAATTGCCATTATATTGAGAACCATACCATGTCTTACCATTGCTTTGATTGGAATCTGTGCTTTTTCATAAATGAGAGCGTTTGGCGGTGTTCCCATAGGTAATAGGAATGCAAATGATGTTGCAACAGTTATTGCAAACAAAACTGGTAATGGCGTCCACTCGTTTAGCAATGCCATTGTTCCAACTATTGGAATGAAAATTGCCGCAGTAGCCGTATTTGATTTGACATTTGTTAGAAACATGATCATTGCAACTAGAACAAGAATCACTAATTCAAATGGATAGTTTCCAACAAATGCAAAGGCATGAGCAATCCAATTTGCCAATCCAGAATCTACAAATGCTAAAGATAATGCAAATCCACCACCAAGTAAGAATAGTAATCCATAGGGAAGTCTTTCAATTCCAGCCCAATTCATCAAACTTTCAGAACGGGTTTTTGGTAAAACAAAAAGAGAAATTCCACCCAAAATGGCAATCACTGAATTTGTAATAAAAGAACTCTCAGGCTGCCATAAAGGCATAGTAAACATCAAAATCATTACTCCCAATAATACACCCAGCACTGTTTTTTGTTCCATTGTAATTTTTCCAATTTGGGATTTTTCTAACAATAAGGTTCTTTTGATTTCAGATGTTGTCTCAAAATTACTTTTTCCAATCTGTGAGGTCATGTATAGTCCACAAAGAACTAACATTGATACTGCAAGTGGAACTCCAAGCATTGACCATTCTGCAAACGTTACTTTGTGTGAAAACATTTCCATTACGGTTGCTGCATAAAGTAAGTTTGGCGGTGCACCAATCAAAGTTGCTACACTTCCAATGGAGGAGGAATATGCGATGGATAACATGAAAATAACTTTGAATTTTGTTGTAACAAAGTTTGTTTTAGATAATGCTGCTAAGATTACTCCTGCAATCGGAAGTAATATCAAAACAACTGTAGTGCTCATTACGACAGTGGATAATAGTGCGGTTGTAATCATAAAACCCCACACAATTTTCTTTGGAGAATACCCGAATACTGATATTAATTCAAATGCAATTTTTTTATGTAATCCTGATTTTTCGATTGCTAGTGCTATCATGAACATTCCAAGTAACAAAACAATTATTGGATGCATATACTCGGCTGCAATTTGTTCTAGTGGTAATATTCCTAGTGTTGGAATTAATCCCATCGGTAGTAAAGCAGTTGCATAAATTGGGATAGCTTCTGTAATCCACCAAATAATCATCCATACAGAAATTGCAAAAACAGCTTTTGCAGTCTCTGACATTCCTTCTGGTGTAGGCATGAACAGGATCAGAAAAAACAGTAGAGGTCCTAGAGCCAAACCAAATTTTCTGAGATTAAATTTCATCTTGGATAACCATTTTTTTGGAAAAGACTGATTTGAGGGTATCTTT
>DATKYM010000008.1:0-16336 GCA_035528495.1 Nitrosopumilaceae archaeon | reverse complement strand
CCCTGTTTGTTCAGGTAAGATGTATTCAGTTTATTATGAAACATCATTTTCAATTTTAAAAAAACGAAGCTGGCAAGTATGTAAAGAATGCAATTTTGAGCAAAACACAGAAGATTTTAAAAAAATGATTTGCTGTGTATAACAGTATTTTTTCTATTTTTTTAATCTAAATTTTATAAAATTTTTGAAAAAGAAAGAATTACAATCAGATCCAAAATTATCATAAAATTCATGGGTAATTTATCTACGCACCCATCAAGTACTTTCAGTCGTATCTTTTGGAGGAGGTTAAGTAGGCGTGAAAACTACGAATCAAGACTTCTTTAAATTTCAAGTTAGGTTAAGTCTTAGAATAGGCATGCCAAAAAGAAATTCAACCTAATTTGCAAATTTAGTAAAAACGCAAATTATCCTTCAAAACTAATTTCTGATATGTATTGAAAGAATACATCCTATTTCTCATAACCTCAGTTTTCCGTTATACAAATTTGTTACACAATTTTTCGGTTTTCATAACTAAATTTTGTACGTCATAAAATTTTGTTTCAATTTTTAAGATAATTAATATTCTTTTATGAATTTAGGCTATTAGTAATATTATTTAGAATATAAATTCAAATTATTTTTAAAATTAAATTTTTCCAAGTCAAAATAAAAGTAATTTAAAAATAACTTGTCATAATATTGTAAAAGATAATTTTGTGATCTTTATGTTTATTTTACAAATTTTTTGTGTGTACTATATGGTACACACGTTAGTTTAACATTATTTTTTTCTTAAAATTTTTAGTGATTAAATCCAGTCCACTTAAACGAAGAGTGAAAATTAGTATAATTCCAATTATTGCCTCTTTATTTTTTCTTTCATTAGGAATTATTGAAGAACAAAAAGCAATTGCATATAGTGACATCCTAAACGACAAAAAAGAGTATATTGATTTTCAAAAATACACCGGAAATCGATTACTTGTGTTTAACGACACGAGAGTAGATTATTGTATTACCAAAAATGATCAAAATCCAGCATTTAATGACATTGCTATAGATGCAGTAAAATCTTGGCATGATAGAATTGTTGACGTTACCAAAAATTCCAAAGTTTGGGATATGAGTATGCATGTTTTCCCCAAAGATGAATCAATTTGTGATGGTTATGTGAATTATTTTGATACGCCTGATCAGATGTTTTTTCAATTATCCGGTGTTGCAGGATTTAGTCATCCTCAAACGCCAGTAGCAAATGTAACAATTTACACAGATAATTATCAAAGTACATTATTGGAAATGGCAAAAACCGAAGATAATTTTTGGGATAGTATGACTGTAGAGAAATTTCAAGATATTATAAAAAACCAAAAACACGAACAATATGATCTTGATACAATAAAAAGAATTACCTTACACGAAATTGGGCATTCTTTAAGTTTGAATCACCCCAATACTGATGGTGTAAATTTGCAAGAATCGCCAGGAATAATGGGATACAACATGTCCTATACCCAGATAGATGATGATGAGGTGGCCAACATTGTAAAAGCATACCCAAACGGATTTATCAAAGTTTCAAAGTCTGGTTCTCTTAAACTAGATGGGGCTAATGACAAACAAATGTTAACTCTTGGAGAAGTAGTAAACCTTACAATAGAACTGCCAGAACATGAAGGAGAATTACCGCCATCAGGAATCGAGGTGTATATTTTTCCAGAAGGTACAACTTCTCTTAAAACAGAAAATGCTCCAATTAAGATAATCAGAATAGTAGGTCAAAAACAAATTGTGAACAATGGTGAATATATTGAAGATATTAATTCTATAATGACACACTGGGGTTCATCTACCAAAGTGTTATCAATTCAATTTAAGATAATAAAAGAATTTGAAAGTGCAGATATTATAGTAGTTACTCACGATATTGGAGGATTTGAAGAGCAACGGTTCTTAAACGATGTACTATCTGTAAAAAAAGCAATGTTCTCCAACCTATTATTAGATTTTGACACAACAGAATACACATACTATTTGATGGGTTCAAATCCAAACAGGGAGCTAGAAAAAGAATCTGCGTTTAAAATAAAACAAGATCAATTGTTCACTGAAGCATTAAGTTCTTGTTTGATTGAAAAAAATATGAAAAGATGTTCAGATGAAATTAAACTCGAAGATTTCAAGCAAGACAAAACTACTCCTGTAATGTGGATGCCATAAAATCTTAAAATAAAATTCGGATAAGGGTTTAGAATACTTCTTTTGGTCTATATTGGCCAAATACTTCTCTGAAGGTGTTACTAATTTCTCCTGTTGTCGCATATGCTCTAACACAAGTAATAATGTAAGGCATTAGATTTTCATCAGTGTCTGCCGCACTTTTCATTGCGGATAATGCTTTTTCTAATTTTTTATTATCTCTTGATGCCCTTAATTCTTTGAGTGCCTTTTTTTGTTGAATTTCAATTCTGCCATCAACGCGCAAAAGATCGGGCTGTTCTTCTGTTTCAAAATATTTGTTTACCCCAACGATTATTCTCTCACCGTCATCTGTCTCTTTTTTAAGCCGGTAAGAATTTTGTCTGATTTCTGATTGAAAGAATCCTTTCTCTATTGCTTTGACAGAACCACCCATCTTTTGGATTTTTTTAAGATATTTCCAAACTCCGTCTTCGATTTGATCACATAATTCCTCTAGATAATAAGATCCTGCCATAGGATCAGCAGTTTTTGTAATTCCACTTTCATTAGCAACAATTTGCTGGGTTCTAAGAGCAATCTTTGCAGATTCTTGGGTAGGAAGGGCTAGTGCCTCATCTCTCGAGTTTGTATGAAGTGATTGAGTACCGCCCATAACTGCAGCCATTGTTTGAACTGCGACACGAATAATATTGTTGTTAGGTTGCTGGGCAGTTAATGATTCACCACTTGTTTGAGTGTGGAATTTTAATTGTAATGAACGAGGATTTTTTGCATGAAACATCTCTTTGAGAATTTTTGCATATACTTTTCTTGCCACTCTAAACTTTGCAACCTCTTCAAAGAATTCTATAGTGCAACAAAAAAAGAATGAAAGTCGTGGCGCAAAGTCATCTATCTTAAGACCTCTATCAATACATGTTTGAATATATTCAATAGCATTGGCAAGAGTGAAAGCAACTTCCTGTGTTGCTGTACAACCAGCCTCTCTCATATGGTAACCAGAAATTGAAACTGGGTACCACTGGGGAACATTATCTGCACAATAACTTATCATATCACCAATTAATCTCATTGAAGGTTGTGGAGGATAAATGTAGGTGTTTCTTGCAATGTATTCTTTTAAAATATCATTCTGAGTGGTTCCCCTAAGCTCTGCACTTTTGAAACCTTGAGATTCTCCAACCACAATATAATATGCAAGCAAAGTTGACGCAGTAGAATTTATCGTCATTGAAGAGCTGACTTTACCTAAAGGAATTCCATCAAATGCAATCATCATATCTTTAAGAGATGCAATAGAGACTCCAACTTTTCCCACTTCTCCTTCGGCTTGTGGAGAAGTAGGATCATATCCTATCTGAGTTGGAAGATCAAAGGCCATGCTAAGTCCAGTCTGGCCTTTTTCAAGCATGAATTTGAATCGCTCATTTGTGAGTTTAGCATCACCAAATCCTGAATATTGCCGCATGGTCCAAAATCTTTCACGGAACATTTCAGGATGAATTCCTCTAGTAAAGGGATATTTTCCTGAATCCTCAATAGGTTGCTTCTTGGGAGATTTTTGGTAAATTCGTTTTACTATAAAATTAGAATCAGTAATAATTTTTTTCTCGGATTTTTTTGGTTTTGGAGATTTTTTTGTAGCCATTTTATCACTTTATCAAAGATTTTGTAATTTTATCAGCTGCTTCAAAGGGATCAATATCCTTTACCAAGAGCTTTTTTAGATATTTCGAAAATGTTTTATCCGTTCCTAGCAATTCATCCATTCTTTGGCGTATGTTATTTAAAACAATATCCTTGAGTTCCGCCTCTAATCGTTGGGCATCCTTTTCTTTTTTGAATTTTCTTTTTGAGATCATCATTTCCTTGAGGATTTTTGCAAATGGAGCAATCCCAGTGTTTTTCTTTACTGAAGTCTTTAAGATAATGGGATTTCCCTCTGATCCCCCAATAAAGTCTCTAACTGCATCAAACAGCTGGTTCGATCCAGCCAAATCACTCTTATTTACAAGATAAATATCCCCAATTTCTGTCAACCCAGCTTTGATGGTTTGGATGCTGTCGCCAGTATTTGGGTTGAACACAACAACTGTAATATCGGCAATATTTGATATTTCAACTTCAGTTTGTCCTGCACCTACACTTTCAATAATTATGGGATTAAACCCCGCATACTCTAAAATTCGAATACTGTTTCTCAGAGATCTGGAAACTGCACCTGTTGCACCCCTTGAGGCAATACTTCGGATATAAGTTCCAGAATCAGTAGATTCACTCATTCTAACTCTATCTCCCAAGATTGCACCTCCAGTAACATGACTTGTAGGATCTATTGCCAAAACTGCAGGTTTAGTATGTAATTTTTTCATTGCCACAGACATTTTGTTAATCAAAGAGCTTTTTCCAGCTCCTGCAGGTCCTGTAATTCCAATTACAATGGCGTTTCCTGTTTCCTTAAAAATTTTTTTCAGTAATTTTTTTGCCTCTATTTGATCATTTTCAACAATTGAAATTGCTTTGGCGATGGCACCTCGTTTTCCTTTTTTTAGGTCCGTAAGCAATTCCATGTAAAATTAATTTCAAGAGCTGCAATAAAATCTTGTGTGTGATCTAGGGATTTCCATATATGATTGATGCTGAAGGTTCACCATATGGACGGATTTCAGTTTTTAGTGAAACTTTGCCAAGTTCTTCATGATCAATAAGCAAAGTTATTGGATGGATTTCCCAGCCATACTTCGGAGAGGTTGGAAATGGAATGATTTCAACAAATTCTGATGAATCTACAAATGTTTTTTGAAAAGACTTTTCCATACCTAAAACTTCCAGGACCACAGCATTAGATTTTTCAAGATTATCCTTGAAAATAATTTGAATATATCCATCACCACTTTTAATTTCAGGATTAGTGGTTTCATCAAAATATACAGCCTCAATTGAAAAGGTTGATTTTAGAATTTCTTTATCATTGTTTCCTACTCCAGTCAAAAATAAGATAGTCAAAACAGTGACTACCCCAAGGGCAAACGGTGCACCTAGTTTTTTAGCCATGTTTGAATTCTTTTTGCATACGCCTTAGCAATTTGGAGTTTATCCTTATCCTCTCCAAAGTCTGAGATTGTGTTCTTTCTGTTCCAGGAGTGGGGTTTTTCTTGAAGAAAAGTTTAATCTCTCTTTCCATAGAGTCGTCTGCCACAGAAGAGATGCTTGCAATAATTCTATTGAATAAAGGATTGCCATGTCCAACTTTATTGTTTATTTTTTTCCAATTCGTTTTAAGCCACGGCCACAAAATTTTTTTCCCATAGGGATTTGCAGCAACTTTCATAATTGGTAGTTGCATGTTTTGTGAACGTACATTTGATGTTTGAGAAAAATCAAGGGATTTTTTAAGTAGTTTTTGGTCTCGAAATCCACACAGAGCACCAAGGAATCGTAGTTTTTCCTCCATGGTTTTGCCATTTTTATACAGTTTTACAAGTTCATTGTAGGTTTGCTGGTTTCCGTTCCATGCAGCAATAGAACAGACAGGCTCTATCAAATCTGGAGATAGAGAATTAGGATTTTTTAAAAATTTATTGTATCTAATTTGCCCTTCTTGTGCAACTTCATCATCATTCATTTTTCCCAACGTAGAGATGACAAATGAACGAAGTAAAGCATCAGTATGTTTATCAGATTTTTTTGGATCCCATCCTAATTCAAAAAGTATTTTTCTAAAATAATTAACAGCATACCCTCTAATCTCTTCAGAAAAAGGTTCATCAAAGGAGCGGAAATAAAGTGACGCTAAATTATGTGCAACATTAATGGACGCAAGATAACTGTCTTCTTCATAATACGCGTCTGAAAAATCAAGATAATTTCTTACCTGTTCATTTCCTGAGATGCAAAGTGAATACAAATCATTTTGGATTGCCCACCTGTCAATTGGCGGTATATTTTTTTGATCTACTAGCATTTTTTGATCAAGCAAGATTCCCTCATCATATTTTACTCGATAGAAGCCTTTCCTCCCAGAATTGACCACAAACCCTATAGATTTTGGGGATTTAATTTTCATTGATTTTGTCGTAAGAAGTTTTTTGATAGTTTTGTCTTGGAACCCTATGGAAATAGGTATCTCCCATTGACCTTTACTTGATTTTTTATCTGGTTCTAACAGGTAACGACTTTGTTTGATAAGCAATTCATCATCATCTTGTTGAATCTCCACAAGGGGAAATCCTGGTTGTTTAAGCCAACTATTAACCATAGAACTAACAGGCATTTTTGATGCCTTGCCAATAGCATTCCATAAATCTTGACCCTTGGCATTTTTGTACTTGAACTCTTTAAGATAAGCCATCAGTCCTTTTCTGAAATTAGGTTCTCCAACATAGTCCTCAAGCATTCGCAAAATACATCCTCCTTTATCATAAGATATCGCATCAAAAATTTCTCTTACTTCAGAAGGAGAGTTTACTTTAACGTCAATGGGATGTGTTGTCTTCAGTGAATCAAGACCCATTGCCACGTTCATCGCATCATCTACAAATTGATTCCACAGATCCCATTCGGGATAGAACTTGTCAACAAATTTTGTAGCCATGTAGGTCGCAAAGCTTTCATTTAGCCAAAGGTCATTCCACCATTCCATTGTAACTAGATTACCAAACCACATGTGGGCAATTTCGTGGGATATTACCTCTGCAATGAATTGCTTGGTTCGCGTAGAGGATGTTTTAGGGTCATAAAGTAAAATAGTTTCTCTAAAGGTGATAGCTCCCCAGTTCTCCATTGCCCCTGCTGCAAAGTCAGGGACTGCAATTAGATCAAGTTTAGGTAACGGATATTTTATTCCAAAATATTTTTCATATGCAACAAGTAATTTTTTACCCAAGTCAAGTGAAAATTGTCCTTTGGATTTGTTGCCTTTAGTGGTAATGACGCGAATTTGTGTTTTACCTGTTTTGCCTACTAGGTATTCAAATTCGCCTACACCAAGATAAATCAAATAAGTTGACATGATTGGGGTTTTTGCAAATTTGTATAGTGTCTTGCTGCCAGTCTTTGTTTTTGATTTTATAGGCATATTTGAGATTGCAGAGAATTTATTATCTGCAATTATTGAAATCTCAAATGTCGCCTTTGCCTTTGGTTCATCCCAACATGGAAATGCACGTCTTGCATCAGCTGCCTCGAATTGAGTGGTTGCCAGATACTTTGTTTTGCCTCCCTGCTGATATTGACTACGATAAAATCCCAATAATCTATCGTTTAAAATCCCCTGGAATTCAAGGGTGATTAATGCAGGTCCTCTGATTGTTTCATTTAGAGTAATTTCAAGTTCTTCTCTTTTTTCGTTTGTTTTTGCCTCGGAGGGGATAATTTTTCCTTTGTATGTTACCAGAGTGGATTTTAATTTAATCTCAGCACAGTTAATAACTATTTTTTTAGTTGGTTTTTTACAATCCACAGTGATGATCTCTTGCCCATTAAAGGTGAATTTCTTAAGATCAGGTTCAAAAAGGAGTTTATAGTTGATGGGATTAACGTCCACGAATCAAGTAATTTAGTTAGGCTTTAAGTACCTTTTTTTGAAAATATCAATTTATCAAAAAATAATTATTGACTAAAAATTATTGTTTTAGAGTTGAATCAAGAAAAAATAGAAATTGATCAAAGTGAAAATCCAAAGTCTGAAAACTGTGAGTGTCATAACTGTGCCCACATGGGACACAAAAATTGTGGTTGCTGTCAATAAGATTTTTTTTACTCTAGGGTTGTAAAATGAATTTTAATGGTATAAACTAAAATTAATTGAATTATTTATGGCAATCACATCTGCAACTTGCAGGTATGCATCGATGACTTGTACAATCTTTACATCCCTTACTTCGACCACTTTTTACTCTTAACCGTTCTTTGTCCAATTGATTTACCTTTTTGTTATGGTATTATATTTTGAACGCGACCTACTGTTCCATCATCCAATTCAACTTTAATGCCATGAGGATGAAAACTACTTGAGGTAAGAATTCTTTTAACCGTACCCTCAGTTAAATTTCCTGAACGCTGATCCTGTTTTTGTATTATTTGTACATTTAATCCAACTTTAATTTTTGTCCTTGATGGAATGGTGTTCATAGATATGATACGAGATTAGAGATTCTAAATCTTTGTTTTAATAAAATTTTACAGTTTTGAGTATTACTCAAAACAGGTTGTATTAGTTTTTATGATTTTGGAAACATTCTCTGCAATAAACAGGTCTGTCTTCTTTTGGTTTGAATGGTATTTGACATTCATTTCCACAGTCGCCACATGTTGCAGTATGCATTTCTCTTGGTCTGTCATCTCTGCTAAACCTAGAACCTCTGTCATTTCTATCATTTCTACCATAACTAGGTCTTCCACCAGATCTAGAGTCACCTCTAGAGTCACCTCTATTTGCTGGTTTGTGATTTTGGAAACATTCTCTGCAATAAACAGGCCTGTCTTCTTTTGGCTTGAATGGTATTTGACATTCATTTCCGCAGTCACCACAGGTTGCAGTAAACATTTCTCTTTCTCGCTCAAAAGGCATATCTTTCTAAAATGGGGTAAAATAGCGTTGTAATTAAACTGTTGCAAAAATGCATAGAATCATTTTTTATTCCTATCCTTCCAAAACAACGATTTCTAGTTTCTCAAAGGAATTTGAAGAATTAATTTAAGGTACCCAATCCGGAAATTAGAGTTTTCTCCATTAATAGAAAGAAACTACAGATTTTAATTAAACGCAAATCAAATTTAAAAATGGAGTTTTTCCAATCCACAGAGCCAGATGTCGAAAAACCAATTGTTATTGCAGCAATGCAAGATATGGGAAATGTTGGAAGTATAGTTGTCAATTTTATCAACGATAGTTTGCATACCCGAAAATTCCGATCAGCAAAAAGTCAATTTCCAACGTATGTGGTTGACAAAGGAGGATACATTGATGTTCCCGTGGAAAGTTGGGAATACAAATTCACAGATGGATTAATTATTTTTGGAGGTGGAAGTGGTCAACCGCAAAATAATCAAGAACTGAATTCTTTATGTCAGGATGTAATTGATGTTTCAAAAAAATATTCGGTAAAATTCATCTATACACTTGGAGGATTTCATACAAATAGAGTATTGACAAAAAATCCCAAAACTTTTGTAACTACCACCTCAAAAGAACTAACAAAACAAATGATTGATATGGGAATTGAAACAACCCCACAAAAATCAATCATAACGGGCTTTAATGGATTAATTCTAGGATTTGCTAAACAAAATGCTATTCAGGGTATTGGAATGTATGGAGAGTTAAATGAACCCAAAATCCCCCAGTATAGAGCAGCGATAAGCATAATCAAAACGTTAGAAAAACTAACATATAGAAAACTAGGAGACACAAGTAGTTTAGAAATAATGGCTCAGGAAATTGAGAAAAGTTTTGAAAACTAATTTTTACTGTAATTCAATTGGGATAAACACTTTGAATCTAATGTTCAAGTAAGCAGAGTTCTTCCTAGCAATTATTACAAAGTCAAGTGGCGCCAAATTTTTGGCTTAATCACTAATTACCCCGTCATGGGTTTAAACTTAGTTTGTGGTCCCAAGCGAAGGAATTGAACCTTCGACAACCCGGTTTCTGTATGCCTGATATGCTGTGATTTGGTCAGCCATCTAAAGCCAACAACTACAGCCGGGAGCTCTACCAGGCTGAGCTAGCTTGGGACAAAAAAATCGAGGTCTTTTAGTATTAAATAACTATCGAAGCTGTCACAATGTTACAGATAGTATGCCTAACCAAGAACCAATAAATACTCTCCTTCAAAATTTTTAGTGTGTCAGAGCTAAAACTTTCTTACTCCGGTTACGTTTGTGCACCCTATCTTCATGATCACAGATCTATCGAATTAAAAGACGTTTGGATGAAATCAAAAAATATTGAAAAAATGTATTTTGCTACTGGTACTTTTTCTAGTGACAGTAAACCATATTTTGCAGAATCTACAAATCATTACCTTGTTGCAAAATTTCGAGACAATAATGAAATAGGAAAAGATCTTGCCAAACATAATCAAAATAAAATTTCTTTTGTTTTTGACATTAAAGAGGATTTGTTTCAGATAGAAACAGAAGAAACTACAAATTTTATCTCCGTATATTATTTAGAGTATGGAGAATCTGAAGAGGATGTGAGAGAATTAGCATCCCTCCTTATCAATCGAGATAAAATAGAGGTTGCAGGATACGGTCATATGGAAACTTTTTGTACAATTCCTTCAAGATTTACATTCCCATATTCCGAAAGCATTTTGGTGCTAGAAGTTTCAAGTGAAAAGAGCCATCAGAGTGTGAAAAAATATTGTGACCAAACAAGAAAAGATGCTAATCGAAAAGGAATGACAATGACAAATTTGGTCAGTTTATCTATTCTTGATTGTTTAAAGTAAAAAAGTTAAATTTTCCAACTGGGTTTTGAGTAGTAAATTTTTTCATGAATAGTATATGTCTTCAAAATTATTAAATATAGATGTCTTATTTTGGTTTAAAATTCAGCAATCATAGTCTTCAATAGAATCACATTCTTCTGAAGCCCATGTGTTGAGATGCTTTAGAATTGATTTACTGTGAGACATTTCTACTATTTCCTATATTTTGAGTTATTAAGCCGATGTTTATAAAAAAAACTACACATTGGTACTCCTTTCATCTCTAATGTTTCATTGAAGTGTTAACGAGTTTATCGACTGTCAGTAAAAATAGTATCCCGCCTTTCTACGCATAAAGTTGTGCTGTTTCTAGAAAATTTGAAAAAGCCTAGTTTTCATTTTCTTTTAACGTAACAAAGACTTTGGTTAGAGGTCTATCGAGAACATCAGGAATGACAATTAGTAATCCACTGACATTTCCCACATTATCACAAGATCCACTGAAACTTTTTTTGTTTTTGGCAAAACAACCATCCGAAGTGTAAAATTCAAAGTTCTCAGAATTATGAAAATGGTTTCGCTCGTCTACAGATGAAACAAAATATACATCAAATCCTACATTATTGCTATCTGTTTTGATACTGTAATCATAAGAAGTGTGTTCTTTTGATGTACAAATTGGAATGAATTGAGAAAAGCCATCTATGATCATTAATTGTTGCTCTACTCCATCATAGGATTTATTTTCAATATCGGGATATACGGATATTTCTGGATCTGGGTTTAGCTGTTTTCCCTGGAAAAATTCAATTTCATGTCTGACCGTATCTACTGCTTTTCTGTATAACATTGGTTGCCATTCGTCTTGACAATCGCTAAAATCATGCTTTAGTTCTACATACGATTTGTCTCCAAGATATTGCAGTTCGTTGTAGTTGTGATTAAAAACATTCTTCTCAAATGTAGTTTTGCTAGAGTCTGTGTTGTACCAAGAATTAGTTATCTCGAAAAGTATATTTTTTTGAGGCATATTCCAATCTGGTTGCAAGTGAACATATACTTCATACTTGTTTGCTACCTCCTCAGAGGCTGATGCGATTAGAGTATGTCCATATAACATATTCATTAGAATTATTAAAATTGTGACTACGGGAATAATTCCGTAAAAGATTTTTTTCATTTCTCTGCTCCAAAACAACAAAAAGATAATTTACAGTTTTCGCAAGAAAATTTGTAGTCATTAAATTTAATTTTATCAGAACCACATTTGAGACATATCTTGCTGGTGATCATTTCTGCCATCTCCTAGAGATCATAGGAACTAATCTAAGTGGTTTGACGTGAATTACCTTCATGTAACCAGCGGTAGTTAGGTAAATGTCGCCAATTATAGAATCAATAATTTGGCTTTTTAGGTTGAGTGGATATGGCTCTATACTCATACTGCTTTTATATGTGATTTTTGATTTATCCATCGTGGAAAGAAATTTGTGAAAATTTGTCCAGTTTGGACATGAATTTAGGCATAATTTGATAATTTATGAGGCAAGATGTCCAATCTGGAAATTGATATTACATTGTGTTTACAATATAATTAATGCAGGATGAAGTAAACAGGATTATTCTTTCACAGTTAGGAAGAAATGGCAGGGTGTCATCTCAGGAATTACAACGAACACTAGAAAGTTTGGGACATAAAATTACGGATAGAGGAGTAAGGCACAGGTTGCAAAAATTAGAAAAAAATAATGTAATTTTAGGATATTCTGCAATTTTAAATCCAAATATAATTTCTGAAAAAATTAATCGTACAGTTTTAATCAAATTCAAATTTGGAAAATCAGCACAGGAAAAAATAAAACTACTTACAGAATATATCAACCAGTCAGCATTTTGTACATATTCAAGCAGGTTAAGTGGGGATTATGATTGGGTTTGTAATTTTATTTTTGACTCTATTGAACAATATGATTTGGAAACAAATAATTTTCTAAATAAATTTTCATCGCTAATAGCAGATTTTAGATCTTACGAATCTAAATTGATAAAATCTTCTCCGTATACAATATATGATGATGAGGGAATACGAGAAAAAAAGGAACGCATATTTAAAATTTTAAGTTCAGTTAGAAAATTTGATACACTGAATGAGAGGTTACAATCTATTGTTGAAAATCTGGTGAAATATTTTGATGCCGTATTTGCAAGAGTTTGGTTTGTAGATAAAAATCAAAAATATTTAATTTTAAAATTTAGTGCAGGAATGTATACAGGAACAAAAGGAGAATTTTCAAAAATACCAGTTAATTCATTAAAAATTGGGTCCATCATAAAGACAAAAAAACCAATTGTTACAAATGATGTTGTAAATGACCCTAGAATTAAACATCCAGATTGGGCAAAAAAAGAAAAGATGAAATCTTTTGCAGGTTATCCCTTAATTTACAATGGAAAACCGGTTGCAGTATTGGCAATGTTTAGCAGAAAAAAGCTGAATCACCTTGATTTTGAATTACTAGGCATATTTTGCGACCAACTTTCAAAGGAATTGGCAGGATTCTTTGAGGCTAAAGACTTTCTTTCTGAGTGATTTGGGTTCAAACCCGAAGAGATCACAATTGTTCTAGTTACAATTTGGGCAGGGCCACTTTAATTCTCATCCTTCCCAAAAAATAATTTTCCCTGAAAATCTGCTATATCCTTAAGTTCACATCATATTAAGAAAAATTATGGGTGATAGACATCGTGTTAGTATTGCAGTACAAGTCATTTTATGCTTAATTCCTCTAGTCTGGATTTACGGATTTTTCAGAATTGAAAAATTAATGGCAGGAATACTAATGCTCATTGGTGTTGTAATTTTGGTAGTTATAATACAGGTTCTTATCCCATTTGAGTTTGGATATGCTATAGCATGGTTAGTGAGTTTTCTTGCTCCAATCCACTATATGATAAAGTGGTCTAATCAATGGAATGACTCGATGCCAACATAGCCTGATTGATAATTTGATTCGCATCCTTCCCAAAAAATAATTTCAAAATTTTATATTCTAAAGAATTAGAAACAGTTCAGGTTGAAAATTACACACGCCAGTCCGGGAATGGGCTCGGCCTTAACTGAAACACAAGTAGATGAATTTCTGACAAATTCAAAGCTAAATTTGCTATTAGGTACAATAGATAGTAAGGGCGAACCAAATGTACATCCAGTTTGGTACTTTTATGAAAATGGAAATCTGTACATTGAAACAAGCAAGACCGCAAAAAAAGCCCAAAACATTCGCGATAAAAATACTGTGTATTTTTGCATAGACGACGAAAAAATTCCATATAAAGGTGTACGAGGAAAAGCCTCGGCAACAATTCTGGAAGAAATCTCCAAAATTCTACCAATTGCAGAAAAAATCATGATAAAATATACAGGAGATTTAGAAAATAATGTTGCAAAATTCTTACTAAATGGAGTCAAAAACGGATCCTCTGTACTTTTGGAACTTGAACCAAAATATTTTGCCACATGGGATCATAGTGGTGCTTTCTAATTTTCTCATTCCCCCCAAAAAAAATCTAAAATTTCAATTAAGTGGTTTCATTAAAAGTTAAATATTCGACAAAAAGTTGCTTCATCATGAGTAAGCCGAGTGATCTTGGTTCATTAAAAATTGGTTCATACATCCTATTGCCACATTCTGATCAACCAAGTGGGGAGCCATGCAGAATTGTTGAATATGATACTTCAAAACCAGGAAAACATGGTGCTGCAAAGGCTAGAATAGTTGCTGAAGGTATTTTTGATGGAGCAAAAAGACCTCATGTAGGTCCTGTTAGCATGCAAATCCACGTTCCATTGATCAACAAAAAAATTGGCCAAATTATCTCCATTACTGGTGACATTTTTCAAGTTATGGATTCTGAAACTTTTGAGACCCTGGATATCACTTTGATTGATGATGAAGTAAAGGGAAAATTAGAAAATGGTCAAAATGTCGAATATTGGGTTGTAATGGATAAAACAAAGATTATGCGTATTAAAGGCTAGATTTTTACATTATTTACAAATTTTTCAACTGAATCGGTAATAAAGGAAAAACCATTTTATTTTTTCCATATATTTTGCCATGTTTCAGTAAATTGTTTAATTGCATCAGCATATGTTGTAGCAGGTTCCATGGAACTCCAAAACGTTGCCCATTTATCATCAAAATACCTCAGGGACTCTAATCCGCTAGCCTTTACCATATTTTGCCATTCTTTTTGAAATTGCGAAATCTGTTGTACTCCTGACTCCATCCAGGATTTTTTCATAACATCTGACATTTGTTGTGATAGTTCTTTGTTTATCTTCCCACTTGTCATGGCTTTATTGTAGTTCATCATTGCCTCTATTCCAGCTTTTTGCCACAATTCAAAGGCAAGTTTCCATTTGGTAAGAGATCCGACATAAATTTTCCAAGAATCACCAGATTCCTCGGTGGGATTATTTGACATATTATTTTTTAATACTAATAACGTAAATTCTTTTTGCTTTTCAAAGATATAGTTTATGTATGTGAATTGACAAACTCAAATAATGGCAAAACCAATTCCTGATGGATTTCATACTGCTACTCCTTCATTGGTTGTAAGCAATTCAAATGAAGCAATAGATTTTTACAAAAAAGCCTTTGGTGCAATTGAAATATACAAATTCCCAATGCCAGATGGAAAAATTTTACATGCAATGATTAAGATTGGTGATTCATTTATCATGATGTCTGATGAATTTTCAGCTATGGGCATGAGTTCTCCTAAAACATTAGGTGGAACTTCTGTCACTTTACATCTTTACGTGGAAGATGCTGATAAGACATTCAACCAAGCCGTTGATGCGGGAGCCGTAATTACCATGCCAATTATGAATGCGTTCTGGGGTGACAGATTTGGAACAGTTATGGACCCCTATGGTCACTCGTGGGCTATTGCAACACATAAAATTGATATGACTCCTGATGGATTACAAAAAGCAGGCGAAGAATATTTTAACAGTCTTTCAAAAGAATAATTGGTACTCTGTTTTAATTTAAGATCCTAGGGATAATTGACCAGTACCGTCTAACACCCACTGCCCTGAAACTTTACTGTTGTCTAGAATTTCAAATTCTTCGGATGGACTGCCAAATTCTCCCTCTGGTGGAGAATTAAATCCTAAAGAAATCTTGATGGTATTGTCATTGTCATCAGAATCTATTGTTTGCAAGACTATTACCATGGAATCTTCCTGTCCTGATGATGATGTTCTTGCTTTACCAAAAGCAACATCGTAAAGATTATTTCCGATAATTACTTCTCCGGATAGAATTTTAAACTTTGAAGTATCGGATGCTGTTACTTGGTTTTCCATAAATAATTCTCCAGACATTTCTGTTGTTACTGTGTCATCATAAATCGAGGTTGCCATTCCATTAAAGGAAATAACATAAGAGTTTGTTACGGCATCTGCCGTTGAAATGTTACCATAATATTCGCCTGACTCATATTTGTCAAGGATATTTTGTAATCTTTCCTCTAAATTAGACATCTTTTGTTCAAGTTGTTCGATGAGACGTAAAGCTCTTTCTAATGCTTTAGATTCTTTTTGAGATGATTTTTCAGATAATCTTGATTCTTTGTTTGAATCATTTTCCTCTACACTGTCCAAGTATGTCATTTCACATGATCCTTCAACATCGCCA
>DATKYM010000007.1:0-4373 GCA_035528495.1 Nitrosopumilaceae archaeon | reverse complement strand
TTATCTAGAAATGACTTGTACATACCCAATCTACCCGGAACTAAGAGAAAACGTACTTTAGCTGAGATATTTTCAGATTTTTTTCATACGTGTGAGTATGTATGTGCTTATAGCAGTGAATTGATTTGATACTAACAGTCGTCAAAATGGACTATTTAAAAAAACCCAATATTCTGGATTGCGAGGATTTTACGTCAGATATGGTGTTTTTTAGCATTAAAATGCTAACCGAGAAGAACTACTATTAATATTAGATTATAAGAGAAATACATTCCTGAATTTTTTCGAGCTAGAATTAACGTATGCTCGTATTTTTTTGAGATTACAAGTCCTTACAGACCGAGAAAGTTTTCCGTGTTTTTTACGTCGCGGATACGTTTTTGAGCTATTTTTTCGTCCGTTGCCAGGAGTATAATAAACATATTATCAACCAATTCATTATTGTGTCATCCTGCCGGCACAGCACCTTGTTTATCAGATATTTGAAGAGCTTTTATTGCCCGGACAACCTCATCAATGTTCCGACCAATTTCCTGAGGATAATACATTATCAAATGAATTTTGCCTTTCGGATCAGTGATAAATACTGCCCAAACGGTATTTGTTCCTTTACCAGGATGCAGCATACCAAGTTTTAAAGCAACGGAATCATTTGCCGCGACAATCGGGAATTTGATCTCTATGTTAAGTTCCGATTTTATCCACTGAATCCCTTTTAAGCTCAGCTTTTTCAGGAAGACTTAAAATTCTTTCACCATCAAGTTTTAGAAATCGCAATGTTTCGGAGGCTTCAATTACTTTCCTAATAAATGCCTGATTTTTATCCTGTTGATCGGTTTTACCGGTTTTTTCGTCTGGCTTTTCCTCGGGTTTGGCTCTAACTTCAATGTTGAATCCTTGGTCAATACGATTTGCAATTTTGTTTAATGATATTTTGACAGCGTTACTCAGTTCGTTCTTTCGATTTTCGTCATTTCCACAATAATAATTATTGACAATTTCAACTGTGAGAGTTTTTATTCCCTTTTTCATTATCTTATTTGAATGGTCTGTAATACCTTGTATCTCTTTTTCTTTTAAGCCTAACATTTTTAATTCTGTTTTAATTTTCCTTATCTCGATTAGCTTTTTATAAATATCAATAATTTTTTCGGTTGCATGTGCAATACAAGCTACAACCGGCGGGATAGCGGCTAAATATATGCCTAAATCGCTTGATGATATGGACTTAATTTTATAATTTTCTCGACTACCCGATGCAAGCTCAGAAAATGTGCCAAAAATGAAATTTAATTCCTGAAGTTCTTTTCCAAATTCATTTAATTGGTTATTTACAGCTTTGCGTGGGATCACAACCCCAACTTCACATTCTCCTGGCTTTAGTAGTTCATAACCAATATTGAGAGACTTTAGACCGGCAACAGTATTATCAATACCAGATTTGAAATGTTCAAATTCCTGCTGAATTTTTTGTATTTCTTGATGTGCTGAAGATGGAGTGATTTGATTATGCTCTATAATTTCTCTAATACGTTCGGACAAGGCAATTCCAAGTAGTTTTTCTCCACCTATCTCTTCAAATGCTTGACGCCAAGCAGGGCTAAAGGCATCACTTTGGGAATTTGATAATTCATTATGGAGCTGAGTTACTACATTGGACAACTGCTGTTGTGGTTGCGGTTGTTGCGGTTGATTGACAATATTTTGGAGGAATTGTACCACCTGTTGAAGCTTTTGATGAATATTAATTTGATTTATCTCTTTTTGTAAAGATAGACAGAGTGCATGTAATCTTTCAGCATTCATTTTTTCTCCTTCCTTACATTTAAAATATATTATTCAGCCATTTTGCCTGTGCAAATACGGCATTTATCGCTTCCTATTGCGGTGATTTTGGGGGTGTTTTTTCTTCTCCTCCCACATATATATAATTTTCCCTTCATTTTGGTTGTATCTTAAAATATGGGCATGTTTTGCATATATCATCTAATTTTTTTTTGTTCTTCTCCTCCTGTTGCTGGCTATATTGGTATGCTTTCGCCTTCGACTACATTTTTGGCAAACTTCCATTCTGCTACTTCCTCATGGCATTTATCAGCCCCCCAATTAATGCAACCAAACATTAATCCTTCTTCCATTATTCCCTCCCTCAGTGAGAATTTCCTTCCCTCTCACACGTCTTCTTTAATGAGGCGATTAACGCTAAGCTGTCATATCATCCTTGGGAGACCAAGCCTGCCTGACTTCCCCTCGCCTCAATTTTTCGAGGATTGACTTGACTTAAAACTTTATGGAGAAAAGTGGTCAAGTCATCTTATTTGTCTTGCATTTTCTATTTGTGCATATCTTTTCAGATTTTCAACTGTAAAATTTCTTTGTTCCGTTCTGGAACCTAAAGCCCATGCAATGTTTCTACTGATATTGATTAGATAATCCTCTCTTATGTTCAGGTCTCTAAATTTTGGAATGGAAATGACTTCAAACTCCTCAGGTAAGGGGTATTTTTCAATTATTGAAATACCTTCACTTAGAATCATTACATTATTCATATAAGGGTTCAATGAAATGTCTAAAATATTTTCGACCATAATTTGTAATTTACAATAGCCATGCCAACCTATAGTTTTATAAAAGCTGTTTATAAATTCGAAGAAAGATAATATGCTGAGAGATATCTCTACAAAACTTATTTTATTTCCATAAACAGATTCACCATCTTCTACTTGTTCTTGAGTAGATCTTTTCTCTTCCCACTCAAGATTCCTTTTTTTTGATATTAAGCCAAACTGATTAATCTCTAAATAATCATATATCTTTTGATATACTACAAAAACTGCCAAACCAGACTGAATTGGAAGACGTTTATAGTTAATTGGGTCAAAATATGTAATTCTTGGATGAGTATTTGTGTCATTTAATATATCTTCAATTTTTTGTGCTAAAACTATGGATTTACTGGGGTATAATGGACAAATCGACATTGAAAATACTGAGTAAGGAATAGGGCTAAGTCCTTCAAGTCTCCCTATATTCCTAAAATGCATCCCCACATTTTTTAGAAGTAATTCCCTAAAATTAATTGCCTTTTGCCTTCTATTTCTTAACCACTCCAATTCATTCACATTAACAATTTTTTCTGGAGTTGATACATTCCCAGTTCTAACATATGCATTTGTTTTTTGTTTAATATAATGAGGTGTTGCATTACTTTCAGGGATTCTAATTACTACAAAAGTTTTATTGTTTTCAGGAGGACATACCTGTATTTCAGGGAAGACTGGAGGATATATATTGGAAATATCTATCTGAGTAATTCTTTCTGCTAAACCAGAAACAAAATCAATCCCAACAAAAGGAGGTTGAGGAAAACTATCATTATCTTCAATTCCTATTATGATGATTCCACCATAGGTATTTGCCATAGAAGAAATGACTTTATCAAGATTCTTTGGAAAATCTGATTTGTATTCTAGAATTTCATTTTCTTTAATGTTTTTGTTACAAAATTCTTGAACATCTTGAAAAGTGATTTCATTGATTTTTTTAACATAGAGCATTGAAAATCTCCCTTCCCCCAACCGTCTATCTAGTTGAGGCAATTGACGATTGACGCAGACGCTTTCCTTTTCACATTAGGGAAACCAGGGCTTTAGGGTCTCTGGCTTCTAGTCGCAATATTTAATTTTTTTTGCCTGTCCTCTTCCTGATTCTATACAAATTTTGCCCTTAGTTTATCTCTTGTATAGCGTCCTTGAAAAATCAATACAGATGTGGGTAAAATCCTTCCTTTTTGTTCGCCAAGCCAATTTTCTGCTATAAACTTCAGGTCACTTGCAGTTATTAGACAGAATGGGAGATAAGGTTCAATCTTGATTTGAGCAAGTATATCCTCAATTTTCTCACTGAAACTATGTGCAATGAGTATAAAGCATCTTAATGCAGTCTTAGCATGTGGCTCGAGCTTATCATATTGGTCTTTTATATATCTGCGAAATTGGTCACGATGTGCTATAGGCAATTCATAGGGTGGGTATAAAACAGTTTTACATTCATAAAGTATTATATTGTCTTCTTTAATTATGCCATCTGGTTCTTCTCGGCCTGGGGTCTGTGTTTTTACTGTAAGTCCAAAAATTGCCTCGAAAATATATCTGGTTGCTCTCTCAAAGTCTGCAGTTATAGTCGGCAAGGAAATCTGCGTATCATCAATTCCAATATCTCTATAAGCATTCTTGTTCTGTTTACTTAAATCTTCATAGATAGAGAAGAGTTCTTTAGGTGTAGCCTTCGTTCCTTTTATTTGATAATTTCGAAAAAAATGAACAATTCTCTCAATTAATTCTTTTTTCCTTCCTCTTGGAGGAAGTTCATAT
>DATKYM010000006.1:0-3369 GCA_035528495.1 Nitrosopumilaceae archaeon | reverse complement strand
TCTTGTTTTGCAATCTAAATACTATCCATCCTTTCCAAAAAATAATTCAAAAATCAATATTTGTGATAAAAATGACATTCCTAGTTTATTTTATTATTAACACGGGACATTTAGCTGACTGACTTACAGCATTACTTACACTACCTAAGAAAAATCGATTGAATCTTGACTGTCCATGAGAACCAATTACAATTAGATTAATCTTTTTAGATTTTGCAAAGTCAACAATCTGCTTTGATATGGATTTGGTTTCAAGAACATGTAAAGAAAGCAAAACACCAGATCTCTTTGCTGTTTTTTCTAATTTTGAGAGAAAGCTCATTGCAAATTTCTTGGCATCTTTTATTATTTGCTTGTTTACTTTTTTATCAACATACCAAGCTCCAAGATTTTCTTTTTCCAAACAAGTAAGAATACTGATTCTAGCATCATGTTTTTGTGCTATATCCAGCGCAGCATTAAATGCCTTTACTGAATAGGTTGACCCATCAAAAGGAACTAGAATATTTGTAATTACCATTTCTTATTTTACCACCATTACAGGAATCTTTGCCTTGTGTGTCACGTCATTTGCAACACTTCCCAAAATAAGCCTGTTAAGTCCAGTTCTGCCATGAGAACCAATTACAATTAGATCAAATTTATGAGAATTTACATAATTTATGATTGCCTTTGACACAGAAGGATTGTGCAGGATTTTTAACGAAAGGCTTATTTCTTTTTTATTTGCAGCAGATCTCAGATCTGAAAAGATTTTTTTGATGAACTTTCTATGTTTTTCTAGTGTTTTTTCAGTATATTTCATTGTAAATCCAATTGAAGGCTGATATACGCCTGTAATGACAGTTAATATCGTAATTTTACTTTTATTTGGCTCTGCAATGTCTAAGGCACTTTTGAAAGCTCTGTTTGAAAATCCTGAAGAGTCATACGCCACTAAGATATTTCTAAAAGACACGTTCGTTCTGATTGCTGTAAACATTTAAAGAAATACTATGATTGTCAATAATGAAGTTTTCAACATTAAATGAAAAAATAATCTCAAAAATCAACTAATTCAAAGACCTACATTTGATTTAGTTAAATATGTAAAATTTTTATTTTAAAAATCAAAAAACGATAGAGTTTATGGCTGAACCATCTCAACTCTATCTTGAAGTCTGTCATAGTATCCGTTCAATTTCATTGAAGGGACGTAAAAGGTAGCAGATACTATGTCACCAACTTGTGTACTACATTCAGGCACAACCACACTAACACCATATTGTGATTCTCCAACACAACCATATTCCATATTTGCTATGACAATCACATCTTCAGTGACTTGAACTGGAATGAAATTCCATGGTGTTAATAACAAAATAAGGATAACCGATATTCCTACAGCTATCATTCCCCATATTGCAAGTCGTGGTGGTTTTTTTTCTTGTTTTTGTGATAACATTTTTCCTCATTGTAATTACGTTGTTACCAAATTTAAGGAAAGAAAGTGATTAAAAAAATCTACATATTAGTCAAAAAGATCTAAATTATTAGGAAATCAATAACGAGTGGTCTAAACACAATCACCGAATATTCTTAGGTACTTGAATGCTCTTGTTCATTGTATATTCTTTGAATTTTGATTCAAGTTACGAATATTCCATAAATAATGTGTGATAAACAGTTTATTTTTCTAGATTTTAAAACTGCAAAACCTTTTCAAATTACACGCATTACATTTTGATTGGCTATTGTGGTGCTCTGGTTCTGTAATGTTAAGAGATATGGTTGTAAACCTTTCAAGTGATGTGTGCAAATAGTGGAGCGAAAAAGCATCCTGATATTCTGAGAATATTTTGTATGGCTCTCTTGATTTTCTATCACAGATTCTTAATTCCCATTTCTTGTCATTATGTGGCATCTCAAACCACTCCTCAGGATCATTTTTTCGTTTTCCAGAATAAACAGAGTTGAGATATACCAAGACCTGTAATAGCTGGCTTGGATATGGTTGTGTTTTAGTATCATAAACCTGAGGCTTTCCTACAAATTTATCATCTGAAACTAGTAGTGTTCCATCTACTCTGCTAATTTTATCAATTCTACCTGAAAGGGTAACTAGGACATTTTCTGTTGGAAATTCATAGGGCATTGATAGTGTAGAGTAGACATTCTCACGTGCAAATTCAATATCTTTTTTTTCATCCTCAATTGCATCAAGTGTTACTGGTTCAAACTCTACATGTTCTTCTTCGTATTTTTGCTCAGCATGGTGTGCTTTTGTACCTAAAATTAAAGACTGGGAGGGCTTGGGTTTTACTCCTTGAATAGATAATGGGATTTTGTATTCACAATATCCCAAAGAGTCTGCAAAATCAGTTACCGATGCTTTTAGAAACGTAATGTCTTTTTCTCTTTCAATTTTTATCAAGTAATCACCATTTCCTAAATTCTAACTCTTCTTGATCTGTTTTATCTAGTTTGCAGTTCTCAGAGAAAATCTTGTATTGGATTGAGATGTGATTTTAATATCATTTATTGAAATCGTTGTGTTTCTTCTTTATATAATAAATGACAGTGAAGATTACCAAAACTGCTATCAAAACTGTAATAGAAAAAGAACCAACAACAATTCTTTCATAATGATTAGTAGGAATAGTATTATCACTAATTTTGGACATCCAATATACCAATAGGCCTTCAGAGACAATTAGAGAAAGTACTAGGAATTGAAAAGGCCCAATTAAGTTATGTCGAAGATTTCTTGGCATTAGTAGCTTGAAGGCAAGAGATTAGTTAAAGATTATCTTGAGATATGAAAATGTTACAAATTCAGATTCAAATTATATAAGGCTTGAACCGTTTTTGGTAACCAAATTGGGTCTGCCAAGTTTCAATACATGTTAGATCGAATTTAAGTTCAAAAAAATAATTTCGAACCTCAATTGTAGTGTTGTAGGATTAGTTCGATAGCCTAAGAATGCCGGGGGCGGGTTTTGTTAAATTAGTTAGATGCCCACTCCTTTTGTTTATAAGGAAAATCTAATTTTCCTAAAATCATTCGATTCGAATTTGAATTTCATAATCGTTAGGAGGATTATGAAAATAATGTCCAAAACATAGTTTAGCCCTGAAAAAATTTTCATGTCTACTTGTAAGTGGTAACAAGTTTATCGACAGTAGATAAAAATAGTATCCCCTCGTTCTAGGGGTCAAAACTCACCCTAATCTAGATTATAATCCAGAGTTTGTTTGTTGGAAAATATTATTTGAAAGGAGTTGAGAATAAAGAGTAAAATCATATATTTAAAAAAAAATAAAAAAGGAATTTTTCCTTATACTCTACAGGTTAGAGTTGAATGTCCACTTGCAGATACTGTGCTATGT
>DATKYM010000005.1:0-11025 GCA_035528495.1 Nitrosopumilaceae archaeon | reverse complement strand
ATATATATGACATATAGATTTATTTAGATAATAACAAAATTTAGTTATGGAACATAATTATCATTTATTTCATAAATTAAAACCCCAAGTAAAATTTCGTCTTCATTTACAAAAGATGGTGATCCATAAACTAACCTAAATGGTCCATCTTCATTTATAGGATATTTGATATCTTTTACATAGATTGGGGTTAATCCAGGTTGGAATGTTTCGGATTGTAATTCAGGATTTCTAGTATCAATGTATGCTATTGTAGAAAATGGAAATAATTTTCCTAACAATGTGTTGTTCCAAAAATAATCAGTGCCACTAGAACCATCCAAATGTAAGTATTTTTCTAAAGGCTCGCCTGCAATTCTAATAAACCATGGTTTTTTTGATTCGTCTCCTCCTCCATTTAGCGTATACAGTGTTTGACCATTTTGGTTAACAAAGCTTTGACCTGCTACAAAAACTAACACATAATCAGCCCCCATATCTTGAAAAGTAATCCAAGCCTCATCGGGGGTACTAATCAAAGTTTTTGCAACTTTTTGGATTTTACTAGAATCTAGCGTAGCGTTATCTGTTATAGAGGGTCTATCTGACATTGTAGAAATCCAATAGCCATAATCCCACCAAGCAGCAATTACAGAATCTTCTGGAGTAGAGGTTTTTATCCATTCTAGAGATTCTTTCCAATCATTAGTCGCAACATTGTATCCTGATCCACCATTTAAAATCGTAGGAGGGGTTTTTGTAACAGTTATCCAGTTTCCATTTTCAGGAATAAACAATGGGATTGCAAGAAGTAAAATGATTATGGCAAAGAAGGACAGTTTCATCAAGTTTTTTTTGAGTTTATTTTCAACTATAATATGAAAAATTCCTTTTGTTAAAATTGATAATCCAATTGATGAAAGAATAATTATAGATATTGAAGCAAAAACTTCCAATCGTACAAAAGCTGAAGCAATGTAAACTCCAACAATACCTAATATCAAAGCAAAAACTATAGAATCTTTTTCTAAATGGTAAATTTTTAATTTTTTATCAAGAACGACCCAAATTCCTAATCCTGCAAATATCATCCAAATTGAATGGAAGAAAAATGATTGAGATATGCTGGTTGTAGCATGTTCTGCGACAGAGTCAACCAGTGGATTCTCTGTTGTAAGAAATGGATTTATTGCATTCAAGTACCGAAAAGAGGGTAATGGTAAAAATTTAGATTCCTCGTTTGCTACCATTAGAATGGAGCCAATAATTAGTATTGCACATAAAAAGATCAATCCATTGCGAGTTTTAGCTTCTTGTTTGCTAAATTTTTGAATGATTATACAAATGATTAGGAAAACCGTTGGGATAATTAGTGAAAATCCTCCCAAGCCAAATACAAAACTTGTTCCAGGTCTTTCAAATAATAAAACACTCAACAAAAATGATATTACAAAAAGAGGAATGCTCCAAAGAAGAAAATCGTGATCCTTTCTAATAAAAGGTAAAACAAGAATAAAAGCGCCAATTGGAATAACAAAAAATTGAATTCCACCCCATGAGGCAAGACCAAAACTTAGGATTATTCCGGCCCCAATTATTTTGGATACAGCTATTTTTTTATTTTCAGTTTTTATTCCACTTAAAAACAAGTATACTCCTAATAATCCATAAAATAGTCCTAAGGGTTCAGATTTGAACCAGCCTAACATTCCTCTTACAACAAGTGGCAAGGATACAGAGTAAAGTAATGCCGCAAAAAGCCCTGCCGTTGTTCCACCTATTACTCTAACTAGCGCAAAAATTACAATAACTGAAAGTGAACCAAAAACTACTGGAAATAAAATTGTAAAATCATACAAGCTAGAATTCCCCCCAAATATTTGATAAGTTCCAGCAGCTGTAAGGTGAAGCATAACTTGCGAAGTTGCAGATATGTTTCTTCCTTCTGGATACCAACTCAAGGTATCATGCCATTCAAAATATTCTGAAAGCCCATTTTCTACAAGGAATTCTGTTGCTCTAAAATTAAAAAATGGATCAAATTCCATTAGTTCATAACCATAATCCGCAGCTTGCGAACGAATCAAAAAAGATGTTGTAAATGCAATAGCTAAAATTCCAATTATTAACAAATGTTGTAATTTCAAGTCTAATTTACCGATTGTAAATAACGATGATGTCAATTGTTTGTTGAATTGCAGAATTGTTTATTACTCTTTGGTAAAAAATTTAGTTTATTTTGAATAAAATTCTACGTTGTAGCTTGTGCTGCATCATGAAACATTTGACTTTTAGCACAACCAGCAGCAAGCTCATCACCTGCACCACGTCTCATAAGACCTCTGTAAAGACCATCTTCAAGTTTAACACCTTCTCGTTCCTCCCATTCTTCTACAGTAATGGAATATTTCTTTTGAATTCTGTCTCTATACCATTCTGGAATTACATTGAATGCACAAAATGGAATAATTCGAAGATCAGGTGTTACATAGTGAATATCACATCTTTGTAATCTTTCGAGATCTTCATTGTATTTGTCTTGAAAGTGCATCATGCCTAAGAACAGTCCTTTGACATGCCATGAACCAATTGAATCAAATGATCTTTTCATCAAGATATTTCCAAACATCTTTGCCAAGTCTAGTCCTGCGGGTTGTTTCTTTGTATCTACAAAACCCTTTAGTTTTCTGACAACTTCAAGCATTGTAAAGTATTTGTTTTTACCAGAACGAATTTCCTCGGCTTTATCTTCGAATAATTCTAGCATTCCTTGAATATCGCAGAATTTGGTTAAAGGAACAAATTTCTTTGTATCTTCATCTTCAAAGATATACGTCCCTGCACCACAAGCAAAGTGTATTGATAATTCATACTTTGGTTTACTTGAGAATGCTTCTATTACATTTGTTAGAGGCATACAACTTGGTACGGGGAACCAATCATCTACAGTTACCTCACCATTTGTTTGCTCTTCAATTCTTTGAATACAATCGGGAACTGTAATTCTGTATTTTTCACGTTCAGTTTTGCCCATTCTTCCAGTCAGTGACACTGGTTGGAAATTAACTGCATGGACTACATCCATGTTCTTTTGAGCATATCTAATAATGCCGCCTAATTCATGATCATTAATTGATTTGATTACTGTTGGGACAAATACAACGGTAGTTCCAGTTTTTCTACAACTATCAAGAGCATAAGGAATTTCCCAGTGATTTTTAGGATTTGTTCTAGCAGTTACACCATCAAAACTAAGATACAAATTGTTACATCCAGCAAGTCTTACTTCTCTTGCTGCTTCAGGATCCATTGCATGTCTAATACCATTTGTATTCATTTGAATATGATCCACTCCTTCTTCTTTCATTATTTTGATAAGATCAGTGATGTCTTCTCTTAGCATTGGTTCACCGCCAGTAATTTGCATAGAATTTCCAGGAATTGGTCTTTCAGCCTTTAAGGTCTTCATCATTCCTCTAACTTGTTCATGATTTGGTTCATACATGTAAGCCCCTTCGAGGCCTTTCTTAACATAAAAGAAACAATACCAGCACGTCAAATCACATCTGTTAGTAACAATCATGTTTGCCAATCCAGTGTGAGATAAGTGATTTGAACATAAGCCACAGTTATTTGGACATGAACACTTGTCAATCATGACATTTGGAGCATGAGCACCTTTCCCGTCTACCCAGTAGGTACTAAATTTTTTGTACATTTGATAAGAACCAAAGTATAATTCCTCACATTCTCCGTGAGTTGGACAAATTTTTGACATGAAGACTTTATCATCTCTTTCAAAAACTTCAGCATCCAAAATCATGTTACAATCAGGACAAATACTTTGAGTAAATCGTATGGTAGATTTTTTGCCTAGATTTTTTACTGACTGATTAGAAATCTGAATTAAAGCCATTGTATAACTGAAAACTTTCAGAAATAGTATATAATCCATTTCACACTAGCCCCCGTGTGCAATTTAGGTCGTAGGCATATCTGATTTAAATACCGAAAACCATCGATTAGATCGCATGGACATATCTGACAAAACTAAACGATCTTTGGAGAAAATTGGATTAACTAGTTATGAAATTCGAACCTTTACTTCACTACTAAAAAATGGAGAGTTAACTGCATCAGATCTAAGCCAAAAATCTGGAGTCCCTTATTCTAAAATTTACGAAGTGTTAGGATCACTTGAAGAAAAAGGATGGATTGGTTCGGATGAATCAAGACCAACAAAGTACTTTGCAAAGTCTCCCTCGACGGGACTGGAAACGACAAAGCAGAAAATGGAAAGAGATTTTTCAAACAATCAAAATGTAATTTTAAGTGAACTAGTTCCACTATATGAAAAAAGTGGAACAAGTGAAAAACCAGATATTTGGGTACTATCTGGTGCTGTAAATATTACTTCAAAGATTTTGGAAATGGTTGAATCCTGTAGAAATGAGATAATGATTGCAGTGCCTGAAGCTGGAGAAGAGTTAGTTAAATTGGCTTTACCAAAATTAAGATTACTTCATGATAAAGGAGTCCAGATTACTCTTCTTACTTCTGATAAAATGGATAAGGATTCAATTGCTGCTATCAAAAGAGTTGCAACTGTAAAAATCAAAAAAGGGTTATTTGGAGGAGGAATTATTTCTGATAAAAGATATGTCGTTATTTTATTAGGTCCAGAACGAGGAGAGGCTAAATCAAGTGAAATAGTTGCAATTTGGGCAGATCATGCTGGATTGGCTATTTTTGCAAGAGAATATTTTGAATATTTATTAAAAGATTCAAAGAAGGTCTAATATGGATATTTTAGATGATGATGAAACTCTGTTTGTGGGAACTGCTGAAGCAGAACATGTTGAGATGTATCTAAAAGCTATTTGGCATATTAAGGAAAGAGGAGGAGACGTAAAAATTAGCACCATTGCCAAAATGCTTAATGTAAGGCAGCCAAGTGTTGTGCAAATGTTAAAAAAATTAAATGAAAAGAATTTGGTGAATTACAATAAGGCCGGTGTTATTCTTACAAAAGAAGGTGAGAAGGTTGGTGCCAGTATGATGCGAAATAGTAGACTGTTAGAAGTTCTTATGGATAGTGCACTAAAAGTGGAAATTGATGAAGAAATGGTATGCGGTATAGAACACCATATGAATAAACAATTTACTGATGCACTTTGTACAATGTTGAAGCATCCTAGAAAATGCCCTCATACTCACGATATTCCAAAGGGTGAATGTTGTAAAGTTGAAAACTGAATTTTAGACTATTTGGTTATCCTAAAAGATATAACGTCTGATAAGTTATAGAATTTATGGCATGTTTTTGTGGTTGTGAGACTCATCAAAAAGATGAAGATGGCTACAAAGTTGCATGTGTAAAATGTGGTCATGGTCCTCAAAATCACGATGATGAATTTAGAGAGGCTGCAAGAAAAAATGAATCACAAAGTCAAAAACGTGATGCAGACTTCGGATAATTTTATTATTCACCTATAATTTTTACCAACACTCGTTTCGGTCTACGTCCATCAAATTCTCCATAGAAAATTTGTTCCCACGGACCAAAATCCAATTCTCCTTTAGTGATTGCTACTACAGTTTCTCTACCCATGATTTGTCGCTTCAAGTGAGCATCTGCATTGTCTTCACCTGTTTTGTTGTGATCATATTGGTCTGTCGGCTCATGAGGTGCAAGTCCCTCTAACCATTTCTCATAATCATTATGTAAGCCAGTTTCATTATCATTTATGAAAACACTAGCAGTGATATGCATTGCATTTACAAGACATAATCCTTCTTGGATTTTACTTTTGGTAACTAATTTTTGAATGTCAGGAGTGATGTTGATAAATCCTCTTCTAGTTTTTATATTAAATATTAGGTATTCAGTGAATGATTTCACAAATTAAAACAATCTTTCTACCTTAAAAATTCTAAAAGCAGGCTCAGAACTCAAGATCCTCATCATCAATCATAGGGATAAAAACATCACTGCCTGCAAAGCAGGATTCATGCTGATACTAATTGAGTCTTTCAAGAAGCTTGATAAATGGCCAATTGCTCAATCTTTCAAAATGGTTACGATTGATATGGCAACTTCATTGGAAAGTTTTAGAAGATTTGTGATATCAAGTACTTGTAAATCCTACGCTCCAAGAAGCTATCTAGATGACAATGAGGTTTTTGCCGAACGAGAAGAGAAGCTTGGATCAATTTACGTTGAGGCAGCAGATAAAGTCACCCTTAAAAAAATTCGAGACATAACTTTTGTTAATGCAAGAGATGTACTTGGAATAATATACAATTCAAAAACAGGAAATACTTCATTAAAATGGCGACAGATAAAACGAGAAAATGGAAAAATTACTGGTGAGGCTTCTTCAAATTCATTAACAAATTTAGCTGAATCAGGTGTTCTTACTTTGGATTGGGTAGAAAATTATCTAAAGAAAAAAACTAGTGATGATAAATCTAAAGAAGTTACGAGCTAAACTCTTTTGTCTTTGAATCCTGTAGGATTATCATGATTACAAAGACGATTGATGAAAATTCAATCTCCGTAATTCCTGAAGATTCTGATGATTTATTCAATCTTCGTCGTATAATCAAAGAAGGAGATATAGTGGTAGGCGATACCACGCGGGTAATTAAACAAGAAAAGGATTATTCAAGACCAGATAAAGGAGAAAGAATTAGAATACGAATTGCATTAACCGTCGAAAAAATTTCCCTTGATAATGTTTTGGATAGGTTAAGAATTGGTGGAATAATTTCTGAATCAAGCAATGAATTAGTACCAAATGGATCACATCATTCAATTATTCTTAAAATTACTGATGGTATTACGATTACAAAAAAGATTTGGTTACCTGTAGAAAAAAATTTAATTGAATCAAACAATAAACAAACTGGGTTTTTACTAGTTGCAATTGATACGGGAGATTGTGGTATTGCAAGATTAATGGGTACCCATTTGCAGTTTGTTCCAAATATTTACTCTGGATCTGGAGGGAAAAGATACAAAACCAATTTTAATATAGAAAAATTTTTTGAGCAGATTCAACAAGCAATATTTTCAATAATAAAAGAAGTAGATTCTATTGTTATTTTTGGACCAGGGGAAACAAAAAAAAGATTTGCAAATTTTCTTCAAAAATCTCAATCGGTAAAATGTAAAATTCAGGTTGTAGATGGAATTGATTCCGGTGGAGAAGATGGCATTTACATCTTTACTAAATCTCAAACCATGAAAGAGATAATGTCTGAAAGTAAATTAGCTAAAGTTTCCTCCATTATTGATGAAATAATGATTATGGCAATTAAAAAAAGTCGAAAGTTTACCATGGGTTTTGATGAGACATTCAAAGCAAATGAATTTGGTGCAGTTGATTCACTTATTTTTTCAGAAAAAATAATCCAAACCAACGATGAAAAACAGATAATTGATTTTCTTAATGATGCAGAAAATAAGGGTGTCAAAACATTTGGAGTTGATTCTTCAACGGACATCGGTCTTAGAGTAACAGGTCTTGGAGGAATTGTTTCAATATTACGATATCCTGTTGAAACTTAAATCGTAGAGTCTGTTATCCAATTAAAATAATGTTTGTTGAGAGAGTTAGCATGTAGTTCTGCTATTTCAGGAATGTCATACGGATGAGTAGATTTTATTTTTTCTTTAAGAATTTTTTTATTCTTGTTGGTGGTTTTGAATAAAGCCAAGTATTCGGAGGCATTTTCAACCTTGCCCTTCCATGAATAAATTGAAGAGATTTTGATAATGTTAACACATGCAACAATTTTGGCCTTAACTAATTCATTTGAAATTTTAGTGATAGATTTTTTGTCTGGATAAGTTGAGACAATTATTGTTAGCTTCATAGTAACCGATAAATGACCGAGGTTTAAAAAATTAACAATTAGTTTGGAACTTGATTTTATTACCCAGAATTCGATTATCTACGTGTTAATAGCTTGGGTAGTTATAGTAGTAGTCGCAAAAGCACTAAAACTTGAAAAATATGGAGTGGAGATTAAAGCATATAGTCTAGTTTACAAAAATAAACAAGTACAATCTGTTTTAACAAGAATTCTTGGTAGAACGAGAAGAGGAATCAGAGTATTTGCAAATGTAAGTGTAATTGCTGGGTTTGTCATGATGGGTTTTGCATTTTGGTTTTTGATAGATAATGTTTTTAAATATTTTGCAGAGTCCTCTGATTTCTCACAATTAACAGTTTTAATTCCTGGTGTAACATTAACCTCGTCATCATCAATAGCATATTTTCTTTTATCAATTCCCATAGTTCTAGTTGTTCATGAGGGGGCACATGGGATTGTAGCTACACTAGAAAAAATAAAGATAAAGACTGGAGGATTTGCAATTTTTATAGCAATGTTTGCAGGGTTTGTGGAACCAGATGAGGAAGAATTTGAAAACGCGAAAAAGATTTCAAAATTAAGAGTTATTGGAGCAGGCGCAACGGCAAATGTACTTTTTGCGTTTGTTTTGGGAGCAATTTTGTTGACAAACCCGCTGTTTGCTCTAATAATGCCTGAGCCATTACTAAGTACATTTTATGAGTTACCTGAAGGGGTTTTGATTCTTTCAATTATTGAGAATTCAGGGGCTGAACAAGCTGGGTTGTTGGCAAATGATATAATTACATCGATAAACGGAATACCGATTTTGGATCCATTGGATTTTCCCGCGTTAAATCCTGGGGAAACTTCTGAGGTATCTGTTTTAAGAAATGGAGAAGGATTAGACTTTTCAATTGAAATCACTCCCTCTCCGGACGATCCAGAACGAGGTTTGATTGGAATAATGCGCGATAATTCGTTGGCATACAAACCGGTTCTAAATTTTATTGAATGGAACGACATTAATTTTTCAATGTTTTTGCTATGGTTATGGATGATTTCTTTTTTCATAGGCATCATCAATATGCTTCCTCTACCTATTTTGGATGGTGGAAAATTCATTCATACAATTATTGACAAAAAATTATCAGAAAAATCAGTTAATGGAGTAATGTGGGTAATCTATGGACTTACTTTTGCGTTGTTTGGACTAAACATTGCATTATCATATATGAGATCTGGCTGGTTTACAATCTAGAAAATTCCTAAAGAATAATTAGTGAAAAATTTCAATTGAGTTTAATGAAATGTGATAGATGTGATAATCAGATTGTATATACTCGACAATATTCTGGTGAAAAACTTTGTTCACAGTGTTTTTCAAACTCTATTCTCAGAAAAACGGCTAAAACTATTTCAAAATATAAAATGATTCAAAATGACGATCTTGTTGCCGTCGCAGTTTCTGGGGGAAAAGATTCCCTTGTATTACTTAATATCATGAATAAAATGGCGGCAAATCATAACTTTAGAATTAAAGCTATTACAATTGATGAAGGAATAGATGGGTACAGAAATGAAGCGTTAGAAATTGTGGAAAGATTTTGTAAGGATCTAAAAGTAGAATTAACTATCTATTCCTATAAAGAATTATTCGAATTAACATTAGATGAGGCGTTGAATTTAAGAGAAAATGAAAAAACATCATCTTGTTCTATTTGCGGAACTTTACGTAGGAGAGCAATGGAGTATGCAGCAAAAGATATTGATGCAGATGTCATTGCAACTGGCCATAATTTAGATGATACTTTACAAACTTTTGTAATAAACATGCTATCTGGTGATACAAATAAGGTGGGTTGGATGGATCCTGATACTTCAAAAAATTCTTTGAGAAAAATAAAGCCATTTTGCGAAATTTATGAATCTGAAATTGTTTTTTATGCCTTTACAAATGATATTCCTTTTCAATCAGAACCATGTCCTCATATGAATGAGGGGATTAGGACAGAAATTCGCAAATTTTTAAATTCTTTAGAAAATCGACATAGTGGTATTAAAAACAACCTATATCAATCAATAATGAAAGTATCTCAAATTGTTAAAGACTCCACTCAAAAACAAAAAAAAATTTGTGAGAAATGTGGGAGTGAATGTACTGGAACCATTTGTTCTGTTTGTAAGGTGGTTTTAAAACTAAAAGAAAACAAAACCTAATGCAAATATAACAATAACTTTAAAGAAAAAACGGTAGTGGGGAGGATCAGGGTGCCAGCCGTGCCCTATTCTGAAACCGGCTATACGCAGAGATCAGTAACTGTTGGGTAAATCTCTAGGTAGATAATTCCCACTTGGTGTGCGGAAATGAATTCACGCCGAGGCGGGTGGTTGCAGGACTAGAATTATCCGAAGGGATAACTTCTAAGACCGAGCCATTGAAAGGGATGAGGTCCGGGAGGGAGCAATCCTAAGGTGGAGCATCCACGCTTCCTCGTCAACGTGGCGGATCTTGTACGCCTTGAAATGGGGCTATTCGTCTAGACTGGAGCCAACAGATCTACTACCTTTATAATTAAAATGAAAATTCCAACCTCATGGAAGGAATAATCTCATTTGGAAACAAAAGAAATTATGAAGACTTTAAAAAACAAATCCCAACTCCAGTATTACCATTATTTGATTCAATTAGAGAATTTTGCTTCTCTTTAGGAGACAAGGTAATTGAAGATGTAAGAATGCACAGAGTGGTTTTTTGTAAATCAATGACATTCAGATGGTTTGCAGATGTAGAACCTAAAAGAGAAGGAGTTATCATAAAAATTCAAAAGAATAGAAAAGATCCAGTCCAAATTATTCAGATAAAAATAGATCAAGGGATTTCTGAAGTAAGTAAAACTATCAAAGAGGCATTTGAAGAAATTCACTAGTATAATACATCAAATTTTGAAAATTCTTCAGTAAATTTTTCATTATGTATCGCTACATCCTCAACTCTTGCATTGGCAGGGCCACCGTGAGCCCATTCAATTAATCGGTCAATTTTTTCACCGTCACCTTCTAAGACGGCCTCTACTCTACCGTCTTTGAGATTTTTTACCCAACCAAAAACATCATTTTTCTTTGCCATTACTTTCAGTGTTTGCCGGAAAAAAACACCTTGTACCTTTCCAGTTACAAAAAGTC
>DATKYM010000004.1:0-12753 GCA_035528495.1 Nitrosopumilaceae archaeon | reverse complement strand
CTTTGGAGCTGCTTTTTTTGCTGCTGTTCTCTTTGGAGCTGCTTTTTTTGCTGCTGTTCTCTTTGGAGCTGCTTTTTTTGCTGCTGTTCTCTTTGGAGCTGCTTTTTTTGCTGCTGTTCTCTTTGGAGCTGCTTTTTTTGCTGCTGTTCTCTTTGGAGCTGCTTTTCTTTTAGGAGCTGCTTTTTTTGCAGTAGATCTACGTTTAGTTGCAGCTTTTCTTTTTATAGCCATTAGTGTTTTCCAATTTTCATCGTTATTCTATTATTAAACTAAAGAAAATTACACAAACTGATTACAATTTGTCAACGAAATTTTATCCAAAAAAAAATAACATGATCGGAAAATTAAAGTTTATTTTTTTATTTATCTATTTGAAAAATAATTTTGATTTTTTTGGTAAATTCTAACCTAAATCATCTTGAAAATATCACTTTCCGCCAATTTTCCTTTGTGATTTGGTTATAATTTACTTTGAAATTTTAATTTGTGTTCGTTAAATTGATCTAATTTCGTAAAATTATTTTTTTACATTCCGCGTTTTTTAATTAAAGTTAATACATCTTCATCCAATAAAACATGGGTTAAGCCCACTCTTTGTCCTCCGAATTTTACACTTTTCCCCCAAACCATTCCAAATCTAAATTGTTTTTTTAAATTTCTATGGAGTTTATTACAAATATCTTCTACTGTATCTCCTTCTCTTGCTATTAACGGTTCTTTGAAATCAGTTTCTTCGCCCTTTGGTCTCATGTAAATTCGAATGAAATTTAATTTTTCATAAATTTTATCTTTAAGTAATTCGATATTAATATCTGAATTTGCCGATACTTCAATAACATCCGATTTTATTTTTGTTTTTAATTCTTTAAGAAATTCTTTATCCACCAAATCAATTTTATTTAAAATTGTCAAGGATTTTGAATAACTAATATTTCCTGCAATATGATCTGCTACTTGTTCGGAGGTTACATCTTCTCGAATTACTACCCTGGCGCTAACGATACCATAGATGTGTAAAAGATCCTTTAGATGTTTCTCGGAAATTTTAGTTAGTTTAACTTGTTGGGCTATTGCTATTCCTCCCATTGGTGATTTTTCAATAGTGATATTTGGAGGAAGAGTGTTCAATCTTATCCCTATATTTCCTAATTCATTAACCAATACATCTTCATGAAAAGGTTGGAATACATCGAGCATAAGCAAAACCAAGTCTGCAGTTCTTGCAACAGACAAAATTCTTTTTCCTAATCCTTTACCTGAGGATGCCCCTTTTATTATTCCCGGGAGGTCAAGTACTTGAATTCTGGCGCCTCTATGTTCCATCATTCCGGGAACTACGGTTAGTGTTGTAAATTGAAATGCACCAACAGCAGATTTTGCATCTGTCATTTTGTTAAGTAATGTTGATTTTCCTACACTTGGCAATCCTATGAATACAATTGTTGCGTCTCCTGATCTTCTTACATCAAACCCATCTTGTTTTATCCCACTTTTTTTTACAATATTTTCTTCTTGTTCTCTTTTTAGCTTTGCAATCTTTGCTTTTAATATCCCTATATGATGTTCTGTAGCTTTGTTAATTTGGGTTCGACTCATTTCATCTTGAATGGCCTTAATTTTTTCAGGAATACCCATCTTTAATCATTATCCTGTTTGGAATTTTTTTTAAATAAATTGGTATTATTTTTTCCAATCATTATAATTCTAAAGGTAGGTATCTTTTGAAAATTACTGAACTCTTTGATAAACTTTGGGAATGGTGTTTCTTTCATTTTTTTAAAATATCTAAAAAAAATCATATGCTGATTTGATTCTCTAGAAACTCTTGTTTGGCTAAAAATTTCCTCTCTAGTTCCTTTCCTTACCATTACTTTCATTTTTTGAGAGTACTAATCAATATTGGGAAATTTTTTTCGTAGCAATTATTATCTGGTTATTCAAATCAATCTTATGAATCCAAAAACTTTTGCCGTGGATATCGATGGAACAATTACAGAAAATGGAGGTGGGAGGATTCATCTAGAGGCACTCGGCGCACTACGTCATTTAACAAACATTGGACATAATGTGATTTTTGTAACTGGGCGATCTTCAATTGAAGGATTCTTGCTATCTGTTTTTGGAGGGACTACTAAAATCTCAGTTGGGGAAAATGGAGGATGTATTACGTTGGGCTCAGATGAGCATGTTTTGTTAGGGAATTTAGAAAAATGTGAGGAGGCATTTCAGTTAATTCAAAATAAGATGGATAACGTAGTAAAAAAACCAGTTTTTCCAAGGATGACTGAAGTAGTCTTGGAGAGAACATTTGATCTCGACAAGGCCAAGAACATTCTCTTAAAGGAAAACCTCGATGTTTCACTATCTGATAGTCAATATGCTTTTCACATTAACTCGAGTGGAATAGATAAGGGTACGGGGTTTAGAGAAATAATGCGGAGACTTTCAATTTCTTCAGATGATGTAATCGCAATTGGCGATAGTGCCACAGACATTCCATTATTCAAAATTGCAAAAACAAGTATTGCCTTAGGAAATTCATTTGATGATGTAAAAAATCAAGCAACTATGACTGTATCTGGCAAATCTGGATATGGGGTAATTGAGGCACTAGATAAATTGGCTCCACAAATATCGGGAGTATAAAGTTGGCCTTCAAATCAATTATAGATGAAATTGAAAATAATTTACACAAAATTATTCTTGATCTAAACCTACCTGAAATTCCATTTACTGTAGAACCTGCCAAATCGGGATTTGGAGATGTAAGCTCAAATATTTCTTTTTTGGTGGCAAAAAATTTGAAAAAAAGTCCACAGGAAATTTCCAAAATAATATTTGAAAAATATTCTAAATTCAATCACACATTGGTGTCAAAAGTAGAATCTCATCCTTCAGGATATCTTAACTTTTTTGCAGATTGGAAAAAATTAAATCAATTAATCTTGTCAGAATCTTATTTAGATGAATTTGGTTCAGTGGATTTGGGGAGAAATTCTTCAGTTGTAGTGGAACACACTAGTGTTAATCCAAACAAAGCTCTTCATATTGGACACATCAGAAACATCATAATTGGCGACACTATTTCCAGAGTACTTAAAAAATCAAACTATAGAGTCAACGTCCTAAATTATGTGGATGATTCAGGTCTTCAGGTAGCTGACATTATAGTGGGATTTAGACACTTTGGAATTTCTTTAGATCCTCCAGATGGCAAGAAATTTGATCATTATTGTGGCGATGATGTGTATGTTAAAACCACAGAAAAGTATGAACATGACTCTAGTTTGGAGGCTGTTCGCAAGAATGTTCTCAAAGAACTTGAAGAGAGCAATTCTGATACTGCTCAGTTTGCAGATAAAATTACAGGTAAAGTACTTGAAAATCAACTAGAAACCTGTTGGAATCTGGGTGTTACTTATGACTGCCTAAATTATGAATCCCAGATAATTCGCTCTGGTTTATGGGGTAGAATCTTTGAAAAACTTCAAAATATGAAATTAATAGAGTTTGAAAAAGAGGGGGAGAATTTGGGATGTTGGGTAATTAGAGGCGAGGGAAAAGAAGAAGATAAGGTAATAGTACGAAGCAACGGCACTGCCACATACATTGCCAAAGATATTCCATATGCGGCCTGGAAACTAGGATTATTGGAGGATCCATTTAATTATAAAAAATACAATAAAGTACAACCTGATAATCACACTCTTTGGCAAACCACACTTGATAGATCAAGTGAGCCAAAACAAAATTTTACTGGCAATAAAGTAATCACAGTGATTGATTCTAGACAGGCAAGATTACAAAAAATAATTACAACACTAATGTCGAAATTCAAATCAATCCCTGATGCATATATCCACTTGGGATACGAATCTGTAACACTTAGTCCGGAGACTGCAAAGGTCGTAGGATTTGACACAGAAGGAAAACAAGCTCAGATGTCAGGACGAAAAGGACTTTATGTTAATGCAGATTGTGTATATGATTTATTAAAAAATAAAACGATTGAGGAGACTGTAAAACGACATCCTGAGATGGATTCCCTTGAAATAGAAAAGACTGCACACCAAATTTCAGTTGGGGTTTTACGATATGAGATGATAAAACAAGATCTTGATAAAATTATTACATTTGACCTCTCAAAATCCCTTAGTTTGGAGGGTGACACTGCACCATACATTCAATACACTCATGCAAGAGCTACTAGAATCATTGAAAAATCTGAACTACGTCCATCAATAGATGTTGACTTTTCTCTATTGACTGATCCTAATGAAACTGGTCTTGTAAGGATAATTGGTTTATTTGATCTTCAAGTGAGAGATGCTGCACGAAATTTATCTCCAAAAGTAATTTCCAGATATTGTCACGATTTGGCTGTTGCATTCAACTCTTTTTACGAAAATGTAAAAGTGTTGGATATTGGAGATAAGAATCTTGAAAAGTCTCGGCTATGTCTTGTTTTTTCATTTAAACTTACAATTGAGAGAGCGTTGGATTTGTTAGGTATTATTGCTCCGGATAAAATGTAGTCCAGAAAGGCTCAAAATTTAATTTTAATGCCTTTCTGGTTGTTGGCATGCAAACCATCTTTGATTAAAAAATGCTATTGATAAACTTGTTTTTTAATATTTTAATAGATTTTTGGGGTGTGATGAATTGATAAAAAATGGTTAGTGGCTATGTCCGCATCCACAGGAGTCATGACCTTCATGTCCTTGAGATTCTGTGCCTGTACTGGTACACCTGGAACATTTATCTGAACCTGTTGGGGAAAAGAAACCAATTCCACATGATACACATTTCATATTTGCCATGAAAAATCTAATTCTTTACTCTATTTATTGATTAGCGATAAAAATAAAAATTTTGAAATATGGATTATGTATTCAGTACTTGGAAAAAGTCTTTTACAGTTTGGTGGGTCAAAATCTCTTTCATATTTTCAGAAAGAGAATTTAAAATATCAGGATACGAATCCCCAAAAAGATCTTTTAGTATGTTTCTCAAATATTCTGGATTTTCATAACAATCTTCTAATGTACAACTGTGCTCTTTCTGAAGAAGAGACACGATTTTATCATATTCGTGAATTCCAAGCTCCAAAAGAGTATTCTTGATTGCAAGTGTAACCATTATTTTTTTCATGTGATTTTCTGAATCAAGTGATGGTGCACAAAGTTGATTTACTTTTTTAATTATTTCATTTACATCAATTGGTTCTTTTATTACCGCTGATGGTCGTAACTTGTTTAATGCGATTTGGGCATTAATTGTCATTTGATTTGTGGTGATAATTACTACGGCATCTGGATTCATTTCTCTGATTTTTGTAATTCCATAAATGCCATCATATACTGGCATAATTACGTCTAAAAAAATCACGTCGGGTTTTAATTTTTGATACAGAAATGCTCCTTCTTGACCATTATACCCCCTTCCTATTACTTTGATATTGTTACCTTCTAGAATCTCTGAAAAAAGAACTACTGTATCTTTGTCATCATCTACTACCACTGCTCTTATCATAAAGAAAGAATGTCTGTGTGTTTATTAAAAGAATTGACAAAAAGTTAGTGTATATTGGTTATTTTAGGCACATTTTTCCCAAAATTTTTACAAATTCAAAAATCGGGTACATTGTCTTCAATATCAATTCAAATGTGAATCGTAGGTGCAAACAAGTCTATCAACTATAAGTAAAAAATAATGATTCGATTAAAGCCAATTTCTATTGACGTAATTGAAATTTTCTTTTACAATTCCCACAAAATCTTTACTTAGTTTTCCCACTTTCGGTGCCTAATGCTGAGCCATATCTACCAAATTTTTCTTTAACCATTTTTTATTTTCCCATTTCAAATTGCGACTCTTAATTTTCTCTGCTAATCTATACATTCTTGTTTTGATCTAATATGAGACCCTTGTATCGATTCCTGATAGTTACCTCCGTAACATTTGCAGCTTCGGCAATATCTCTCTGAGTAATATTTTCACCATTCTTTAACGATGACAAATACAATGCTGCGGCGGCTAAACTCATGGGATCCTTTCCGGATGTTTCCTTATGTTCTTGTGCAATTTTTAGTATATTGACCGCATAACGTTTTGTTTTTTCTGTAATTCCAAGTTTACTTGCAATTCTTGCAACACATTGAATTGGGTCTACTACTGGCATTTTCAGATTTAATTCTTGGTGTAGCAATCGATAGCATTTTGAAATATCTTTTACCTTAAGATTACCTGCATATGAAACATCTTTTAGCGTTCTAGGCGTTTCTGTTTCTCTACATGCTGCATAAAGTGATGCTGCAATCACTGCTGAAATTGAACGCCCCTTGACTAAGCCCTTCTCTAATGCTTTTCTGTAAATGTATGCTGATTTTTCAATTATTGAGTCAGAAAGTGATAGTTTGTCTTTTAGTCTAGTTAATTCACTTAATGCTTGTCTAAGGTTTCTATCTACAGATGCATTGACTTTACTTCTACTATCCCATGTTCTTAGTCTTTCAATGGTACTTTTCATCGTAGATGTGAGGGGTTTTCCAAATGCATCACGGTTAATTGGATTAATAACCGTTGAAAGCCCTTTGTCATGCATTGCAAGTGATGTTGGTGCACCTGTTCTAGTAGGATCCGTACCGCCATCTTTTGAAAAAGACCTCCATTCAGGTCCAGAAGAAAGTAATGTTTCAGATAGGACATTACCACATTTTCCACAAAATCTCTCTCCAGTAACATTATCTGTTACCATACCGCTTCCACAACGTCTACAGACAGTATCTGCATTAATAATTTGTAAAACCAAAGATAAGATCAACATTGTTTAATTTGTTTCTTATAAGAACCAGCTTATTTTGCAATTTTATGTAAAAAATTCATAAATTCAAAAACCTGGGATTAAAATTTAAAAAAATAAAATCATGGAAAAACAATAAACCAAAACTTCACAACAGAATGAAAAGTATCTAAATCTTGGAAATACTAAAAAAATATTTCCAAATAACTATTCTCGTATTACTCTAAACTTTACTAGATAAACTCCAACACCGACAAGTTCTGCAACTGGCACCACTCATATCATACTTGATATTCTTGTGATCATAACTAGATATTAAAAGACTATTAAATTTAGGATCAAAAAGTTTGATTTATTCCGATTAATCGCCACAATTCATGCCTATTTTTGAAAATCTTATTTAAAATTTAACTTTCGTCCAAATCTGATTTTAATTTTTTAAGTTTTTCTTCTGCGTCAATAATTCGGTTTTGGTCTTCAATCAATTTTTTTGATTCTTTTAAAACTTCATCGATCTTATCCTTATTTTTTTCCGCTTCCTTTACAATTTCCCTTAATTCATCGGATCTATTTTTTAATTCCTCCAAGCTATAACCTGAGGTTACTTCATCACCTGTTATACGCTGGTTTTCTTTAATTGTTTTTACGAGATCTTGTTCTTTTAATTTAATATCATATTGGAGATCATCGTACAGTTTTTTTACCTTTTCTAGTTCGTTTTGTTCTTCCTTTAGATCCAAATCTGATTTTACCTTCTCTATTTCAATTTGTTTTAACAAAACCTCTCTTTCTGTTTTTGTTTGAATAATCTTGGATTGATTTTTGATAAGCTCTTCAACTAGTTTGTCCTTTTGATTTACCTTTTCTTGTTCTAGTCGAATTTCTTTCTCTAAAATTTCTTTTTCATGATTAATTTTAATTTCATATTCTTGTCGATACGCAATTAATTGAGATAATTCGTCACGCTGAGTCTTTAACCTTTCATGGTCAGATTTTAACCTGTTTATCTTTTGTTGTTCTATGTCTATTGCTAAGTTAACACGAGAACTATCTTCTAACAGATCAACCAAATCAGAAGGCTGTTGTGATTTGGTAGGTAGTATGGCATCTTCAATTTCTTGTAATCTTTTTGGTATGTCTGGCTGTGGAGTAATTGGATTTTCTTTTGGTAATTCTAAAATTGGTTCTTGGAAAATCTCCTCAATTTTTTCTAGATTTTGACTGGGTGGACTGATGTTACTTATTCTTCTTCGAAGTCTTTCACCTTCCCTGAATTGGAGAAATTCCTCAGTTTTTAATTCAATATAATTTTGATCCGAATGGTAGATTTTTTTCCCATTTTGTAAACTTTCAAGTATGTGCTGTAACCTTCCTTGTTCACCAAATTTTAATGAAATTAATCTTTTTACATTTTTTATATTTTTTTCAGTCTCAGTTGGTTTTTTGATTTGAGCGGGAACAACGTCTGCAAGAATTTTTTTACTAAGATAAATTTGGTCAGAATGAAATAGGGACTTTCCTTTTTGTAGTGTTTCGGCTATGTATTCTAATCTCCCCTTATCTCCCTGTTTGTTTTGAATCAATTTTTTTATGCGTAGGATTCCATCATAGGCGGAAATTCTTTGTATTTCTGTACTCAATTATGATAAAATAGGCTTAAGTCCAGTTTAACATCGAAGTCAGAAAAACCGTATTATTCAGTGTTAATTTGTTTATCAAAATTTCAACTATTTTTCGTGATTTTATGAATTAATTTGCGTCCAACTGAAAATCATATGAGTGTTTCTTTTTCACTTTTCAAAAAATTCAAAAAAAACACAAATACTTTTTTCCCGCATTGCTTATGTGGATAAGCGTAATATTGTATAATTTTTTTTAATAGGATTGACTTCCTCAAGAATTATTCTAACACATTCTTTTAGTGGGTTTGTTTAGTTTCGGACAATAATTCAAATATCTGATCCAAATTATAATCTGGCATTAGGGTAACTGTTTGTGCCTAGTACAATAAAAGAAATTTTTGAATCAATAAACTCCTTCTCTCGTATTTCATTTGAGCAGTAGATTACTCGATTATTTTTAACAAATAACCACGATCCATGTCTCTTCCTTTTGAATTATTTTTTGGAACAGATTAGAAATTCTAAATATTTTCTTTATTGAGCCATGCTTTGACGTGTGGTTTTCTAATATATGATATGACAACACCATCCATGATTATTGAAAATATTGCAAACATATTTCCAGATAGCAAACTAATTATTCCAAAGATTAATCCAAATCCTGCACTTATTGTAGCCATTCTACTTGCTGTTTTTAATCGAGCAAACAAAGCCGCTGCAATACTTACATGTATCGAAACTAAAATCCAGTCCCAGATAGTTTCAAAGGTTGACAAGAAACCTAGTCCAACGTCATTGAAGAAAGTAACAATGATGAATGGAATACTAATGATAACGTGAATGAGTAGAATCATTGCAGTAAATGAATGGAGCGTTGCAATAATTGTAACACCAGTTGGGGCTTTTTGCATTACTCCATCTCAATAATTCCGATATATGAAGTTATTAACAAAAACACATAGATCCCTTAAAGGATTTGAGATTATTTTTTTGGGAAGGGGAGAGTTTAGAATCTACGTAGTGTGACCTTTCTTTTTTCTTTGTTGTTCACTTTTGTATTTTTTAACTCGTTGATTTAATTCAGAATATTTCTGTCCTATCTGTTTTCTCCTGTCTTTTTTCTTTGATTTTTTCTCAGTCATCTATGAATAACGTCTTAACATTCATGAATTTTCTACAATAATTTTGAACTTAAATGCGTTGGAGTATAGAATATTATATACCATAATTTTTTTATTTGATGTAAATTGATTTCTAGAAATATTTTATTTTATGCAGCAGCTGCAACTACAGCCATTGCAGGAATTATTCATCTAGTTTTGGGTATTCCATCAGAGAATCAAAATACTCAGATTTTGTTTGTTGCTGGAGGAGCTGCTCAGGTGTATTGGACAATTCCAATGATAAGAAAATGGGGAACAGTATGGTATTCAGTAGGACTTGGAGGTACTATGGTCTTTATTTTGATTTGGGTAATAACTAGAATCCCGGAGAATTTCATTACAGGAAGAGGTGGAAGAATTAGTGATGATGGAATATTTGTCGAAGTCTTTCAGATAGCGTTTGTTGCAATTGTTATTGCGATTATTGCCATTGAAAAAAGAAAAGTATCTGATTTGAACCATTAAGAGTCCTCAACTAAAACACCAATTACCTTTGACGGCTTTAAAATTATTTTTCAAAGGACTTGTCGGTGTTGGAATCTACTTGATTAAAACCAGATCAAACAAAGATTAATTTTTGTTTTTAATTTTTGAAATTTTGAATTTTTAACAGAAATTGAGTGTCCGTAGTCTTTGAGAAATTTGATGTTGTAGTGGTTTTTGTGACCTCTAAGAGTCAATTTTTAGAGTATATTGTATGAATTCAATAGTTCGTTTGTAATCTTTGTTAGATTCATCTCCTTGCACAAGAAGTGTTTTTGTTTTGTAATATGTGACTGGAAATTTAAAACTTAAGGAAACAATATCAAAGGTTTCAATAATTGATTTATCATCACTTGGGCAAGGGGTAATTTTGACTAGTTTTTTCAGCCCTCTTTTTATTTTTCCATAATCCTTTGGATTGATATTCTTGAAACTAACCATATTTTGTTTAACAATGTATTGACGTTAGTAATGATCTTTAAACAATCTCCAACAATTCCTATCTTGATAATGACTTTAGTTATATCGCGTTTTTCGTGACTGGGAGGGGGCGTTCCCTTTTTTACTGATAGTCGATAAACTCGTTAACACTTGTCCAAGCCAGTAGATTACTTGATTATTTTTAACCAATAATCATAATCATATATTCTTCCTTTTGACATGGGTCGTTTATAACAGATGATGGACGTAAGGTGTTGTAACTCCAGTGTTTAACGATTATCTCCATAAGATCATTTGAAGGGACATCGAGGTTTTTGTTGCCGTCAGGTCCATAACGAAAGTTATACTCATTTACTTGAGCGGTGTAGGGTTCCCACGCGGGTTCCCACAACCACACAGCATAATTCATCCCTTTACTCTCAAACAGATGCATTTGATCTTTCATAAATTCAGCAGCACCAGGTACCCAACGCACCGTGCCAAATTCAGTAACTGTAACTGGAGCATGATTATCCTCTATGAAAACATCTACATTTGTCATAAGTCCTTCCAACCAGACTCGATCAAACTGATCTTCCTTGCCCGACAAATTCACATCTAACATGCCGGGGTAAGTGTAATTCGAGTGAGGTTTTTGATTTGTATAATGAAACGGCTCATATTGGTGAACAGTGTAAACCGTACGCTCATCCCCTGTTGGTTTTAGATGTGGTAGCCATTTCACAGCACCCCACTCCATACTGCTTATCAAGATGGGTGTATTGGTATCGACTTGACGAATCGCATCAGTTATTTGAGGATATAATTGGTGCCAATCATATAAAGTTCCAGAGTATTCAGAATAGAATTTTTGAGGATCATATATTTTAAAAAACAATTCATTTGCGTTGGGTTCCACCATTAACTCATAGCCCACAACCACGTTGTTATCTCGGTAGCGTTCTGCAGTGTACCGCCACATCTCCACCCAAGCATCCTGTGCATCTTTATCCTCCCATACTTTATCATGTTGAAGACTGCCATTAAGTCCACTACTAATCTCACTTCCAATAAATGCAGATTCACTGCGACCGGGTCCAGTACGGAGACTAATAGTTGCAAACATGTCTGCTTCAGCAATCATATCAAGTGTATTATCCAAATTGTCCTGTATGCTTTGATCCAATGTGTATGGAAAAGTTTCAGTAAAGAGGCCTGCATGTGAGACAACTACATAATTGGCACCGAGTGCTGAAAGCCTGTCTATATCGTTTTGAGTGTATGGTGGACCGATAATACCTGGTCCAATGGGTCTAAGTTCAGAAGACGGACCATCTATCTCGAAGTAGGTGTGACGTTGAAGAATATTTGCGCCGCGTAGTTGAGTACCGTTACACGAATTCCAGAGTTCCATCTTGTCAATGGTTTGGGTGGGTTGGAGTTCGGAGTAGATTACCATAAGCACAATGATTCCTCCTAAGATGACTAAAGTAAGGTAGATTATTGAACGTGGATTAAGAGATGGTTTCGTTGATCTATGCAATCTTGATTTATCATCATCTTCGTATTCCATCTAATCCATAGAATGTAAAATTAGCTAGACATAAAAATTGTTTTTAAAGATTAGGTTGAACTCTTTGTTAGATACAACTCTTTGCAGGAGTATGACGAGGAAGGTATTTTCTAGTTGACGTATTTTTGATCGTATTGACAACACCTGACATCTCTCTTAATTCTCTAAATCTTCATGTCTTGGCATCTGTATGGTATCACCCTTTACTGGTTTTGAAGACTAACACTAGTACACCTTGTACCCTTTGCATAATGTAACTATGGTTAATGTTTAATCTGTGACAGGTCCCTCAAATACAATTTTTTGATAGACTAGATGGTATGATGGGACAATACAGTTTATCAATGGACTCTGCTAATATTTCACAAACACGAACCATTGTTCCTAGACTTTATTATTCAAACGACTTGCTCGCTAAAATTATGGATATTTTGAACACTGAACAATCAAAACTAAAAAAATCAAATAAAATCCTAGTAACTGAATATGATGATCAGGATCCAACATGTGTCAAGGCAATTGATTTAGAGCGTACCATTTCTTTTTCTTTAGAGATTTTGTATTTTATCCAAAAAAGAATCCGAAACGTCACAAGGATTGATGAGATTCCAAAAATTTTTCCCTCCTTGGTGCCAATGATGCGTACAATTAGTGCACAACTTGTCGATATACTTCCAGAATCAAGCAAAC
>DATKYM010000003.1:0-33655 GCA_035528495.1 Nitrosopumilaceae archaeon | reverse complement strand
AGTATAGTTTTCATAGATGAAATAGACTCTATTGCCCCAAAACGAGAAGAGGTATCTGGAGAACTTGAAAAAAGAATAGTTTCCCAACTTTTGACATTAATGGATGGTATGAAAAGTAGAGGAAAAGTTGTAGTTATTGCAGCTACCAACAGACCTGACTCTATTGATCCTGCCCTAAGACGTCCTGGAAGACTAGACAGAGAAATTGAAATCGGAATTCCTGATGCTGAAGGAAGGCATGAAATACTTTCTATTCATACTCGCGGAATGCCAATTGATGAAAAAGTTGATCTTATAAAAATCTCCAAGACCACACATGGTTTTGTTGGAGCTGATTTAGAGGTTTTAGCTAAAGAAGCAGCAATGAGATCTCTAAGGAGAATTCTACCTGAAATTGATCTTGATGAAGAGAAAATCTCAAAGGAGATTCTACAAAAAATTCAGGTAACTAGCGAAGACTTTATGGATGCTCTCAAAGAAGTTCGACCAAGCGCATTACGTGAAGTTCAAGTACAAATCCCAAACGTTAGTTGGGATGATGTTGGAGGACTAACAGAATTAAAAGAAGAACTTCGCGAAGCAGTAGAATGGCCTATCAAACACAAAGAGGCTTTTGATTATGCTGATGTACAAACTCCAAAGGGTATCTTACTACACGGACCTCCTGGAACAGGAAAAACACTAATAGCAAAAGCTTTGGCTAAAATGACTGAATCCAACTTTATCAGCATTAAAGGTCCCGAACTACTCTCCAAATGGGTGGGTGAATCTGAAAAAGGAGTAAGAGAAATTTTCAGAAAAGCTCGTCAAGCAGCACCTTGTATTATATTTCTTGATGAGGTAGATGCCCTTGTACCTAGAAGAGGAAGTGGGGGATCAGGATCCCATGTAACTGAAAATGTTGTTTCTCAGATTCTAACAGAAATTGACGGACTAGAAGAGTTACATAATGTCTTGATAATTGGTGCTACAAATAGATTGGATATTGTAGATGAGGCATTACTCAGACCTGGAAGATTTGACAGAATAATTGAAGTACCAAATCCTGATACCAAAGGAAGAGAGCAGATTTTCAAAATTCATACCAAAAAGAAACCTCTTGCTGATGATGTAAACATCTCAAAACTGGTAGAGATTACCGATGGCTTTAATGGAGCTGAAATTGCTTCCGTTGCAAATAGAGCAGCTACTGCAGCACTGAAAAGATATGTCGGTGGAAAGTCAGAAAACATCAAAGAAATCAAGGTTACACAACAGGATCTGTTAGACGCAATTGATAAAATCAAGCCTAGAAAAACTGAATCACCCATGACTCATTCGATAAAATAGTCTAAATACTAAGAAAGATGAACTGATTTTATGAAACTCTATCTTGACTTTGATCCTTGCAAAGAATGCAATACAATGATGAAAGACCTAAGTAGTCCTGAAATGTTGTTTGCAGACGAAAAAACAAGATCCGACGAGTCTGCAAAGTTCCTTCGACATCTAACTTATAATCACACTGAAGTGGTTCAGGCGGTAATGGAAGACCTTCCTAAACAGAAAAGAGATCAAGAGTTTGATTTCTTCAAGTAAATTTATTTTATATTTCACATCAATTATCATACTTAGAAGACAGTAATCATATTCATATACAAAAAAATAACTCAATAAATTGGTGTAATGCTAAATTGAACAAGAATCTTATATTTGGATTAACGATAATTATTTTTTCTTTATTTTTTATACAACCAGTTTTTTCCCAAGAACCAGGACCACCAAAAATTCCAGAACCATCTCCTGGACCTGCCCCAATTAAAATTCCAGAACCAGAACCAATTCGAGAACCATTTCCAGACGAAAGCGACTCTGAAAAAATTCAAAAATTAACTGAAGCAAATACACAGCTGAGAGAGGAAAATTTTAATTTGAAAATGCAAATTGCTGAATTAAACAAAATAATCGAAAATCTTCAGGCTATAACTTTGGAACAGATCAAAGTAATAATGGAATTAGTAAACCAACTACAAGAAACATTATTTAAAAATATATTTTCTTCGGTAACAAACTTGTAATGAATTTAATCAACTATTCTTAGAGTCTTTTTGATCAAAGTTGCCCGATTTCGGATTGTAACATCACTAACTCCAGATTCAATTGAAAACTTTTTTTGGCTGATTTTTTCCCCGTTTACAATACAGGCAATATACAATGATGCTGCTGCCTGTGCAACAGGATGCTTTCCCGCTGTAATTCTCTCATCTTCACATCTTTTTAGAATTCCAAATGCATCTCTCTTTGTTTTTTCACTCAAATTCATGTTATTTGAGATCTTGACAATAAATGATGCAGTATCATATTGATTTAGATTCAAGCCCAATTTTTTGATGATCGTTCTTAGATCTCTGGATAAAATTCTACGTTCTACATTTCCAGCTGCGGCAATATCATCTAAAGTCCTAGGAATATTATTTTGTCTACAAGAGGCATACAAAGATGCAGCAATTAATGAAGCCATAGTTCTTCCTCTGGTAAGTTTTGCATTTACTGCTTTTCGGTAAATATATGCTGCATTTTCAACAACATTGTTAGGCACTCCTATCTTTGTTTTCATTCCATGTAATAGAGTAAACGCCTTACTTAATGACGAAGTTGTTCTTGATTTACTTCTTTGATCCCACGTACGAAGTCTATTAAATTCAAATTTTGTTTTACTTGATAAACTATTTCCAGAAAAATCCTTGTTAGTTCCTATTACTGTAGACAATCCTCTATCAAACATTGTCAATGATGTTGCTGGACCTGTTCTAGCATTTTTCATAAAATCTTCTGAGCTATAGCTACGGTTTTCATGTGAAGTATCATCCAAGTTTTGCACTAAGACAAGACCGCAACCCCCGCAAAAAACTTCTCCTCTATCAGAATCTGTTACTACAGGGTAGGTTTTGCAAGTATCAAGTTGACACTTTACATCATAACCACTAGAATAATACGCTTCCACTACTATACAATATTAGTATTCATTGCATAAAAGCAAAACGAAATAGGTAATTTTGAAATCAAAAGAAAACTTTTTCTACCAAAAATTCCTCATTATTTTTTTAAAATATAACTTAGTTGTTGTATATTATACATTCTATTAAATGTTAAAAATAAATTAAAAAATAATTTTTGAAATTATTTATTTCTTTATCGAATCAAGAGAATGCCCACGGTTTACAATCATTTGAATCACTGCATCAATTGGATATTCTATCCCATGTTCCTCCTCAAAATGTGTTCTAAGCTTTTCAAGCAGTTCAAGGCTTTTCCCCCCCTCTAAAGAAAAATCACACTCAAATCCATATTCATCACAGCGAAGTTTAAGGGTCATCAGTTTGAGAAAATATTCAGCCTATAAAAATCGTAGGTATACAATTCAAATCATCGAACTCAAATGAAGGAACTTAAAATCTAAATCTTTTTTCATAATCGAAATACAAATTAATTTATGCTGATTTACTTTAGGTGTGGAATCAAATTTATATCAAATCATGTTAATACTATCAAAAAATACCATATTCAGGAATAGAAAATGAAAGGATTTGAGTTTGTATTTTTGGCAATAGGATCTGTTTTTGGAGCTTTTTTAAGATACAAAATTTCTGAATCTCCATTACTTTTCAATACTCTTCCAGTAAATGTTTTGATTGTTAACATTATTGGGGCATTCATTTTAGGTATTTTTGTAGTATTATCTGAACAGTGGAATCTTGATGGGAGATACTCTCTACTGGCAGCAGTAGGATTTTGTGGATCTTTGACCACAATGTCTTCATTTGCTCTTGATTCAAGTAATCTTTTAGATAATCAGCATTATGCAACACTAGCAGTTAATATCATAGCAAATGTTGGATTATCAATTGGTGCCTTAATTGCAGGAAAATCCATAATGACAGCAATAGTAAATGGTTGATTAATTATAGGGACTATATTGTTGGTAAACTTTGATTACAGTTTCATGATACATTTTTTGGATATCCTCCTCAGTTGATATTGCAAGTTGTCTAACAAGATCAGTTGCTGTAATCATTCCTACCACTTGATCATTATCAATAACTGGCAGTTTTCTTATATTCCTTGTATACATCAAATCTGCTACCATCAATACCGTTTCATCTGGACTAGTTGCTATTAATGGAGAGGACATGATTTGTTTTACTGGAGTGGTAGTCTGATAAGCATGTGCTACAATTTTTACTGCAAAATCTCTATCTGTTACAATCCCTACAGGTGTATTATTTTCCATCACAATTACTGCACCAACTTTAGCATCTTCCATCATTTTTGCAGCCTCACCGACAGAAAGTGTAGCATCTACCGAAATAACAGATTTGGTCATAATATCCTTCACAGTAATTCCTCTAGCATCAAGTTCCATTCCATTAAATTTTTATTTTCAAGCATTATAGAGCTTCGCATAATCTCACTCTTGAAAATCAAACCAGAGAATGTTAACTTTGAATTATTATTGATGATATTTTAAAAACTTCTTAAATTCTATTTTATAATCAATTAAACATGGCAAAAATTAAGAAAATTCTTGTTCCTTTGGATGGATCTAAAAATTCCATGAGGGGTTTAGATGAGGGGATTTATCTTGCAAGACAGTGTCAAGCAACAATTACGGGTTTGTATGTTATACCAATTTATCCAAGAAATTTTGTTGATGCTATTATGCCATTTCAAATTCATCTAACAAAAATGGCAAAAAAATTCATGAATAAGGCAAAAACAAAATGTGCTCAAAAGGGAATTGTTTTCAAATCCAAAGTCATTTTTGGAAGTCCAACTGTAGAAATTGAGGAAATATCACGGAAAGGAAAGTTCGATATTATTGTAGTTGGATCTCGAGGGCAAAGTGGATTAAAAGAAACCATTTTGGGCAGTGTCGCAAATGTAATTGTCCATAAATCAAAAGTACCTGTGTTAGTGGTAAAGTAGTGATAATATGTACTCAAAAATGTTAACTAAAATTTTAGTTCCGTATGATGGTTCAAAATTTTCGGTAAAAGCATTAACAAGAGCTTCTGAGCTTGCCCATAATCTTGATTCAGAAATATTTTTAATTTCTGTTGTAAATGTAGGCTATATTTCTCCTCCAGGACTACTTCATGGTTTGATAAAATCAAAAAAAGAAAAGGTCCTTATTAAAAACTGGTCAAAATCAATCAAAGTAAATACGGAAAAAATGTTAACGAATGCTGTAAAAAAATGCAAGTCAAAGGGAATTACAGCATCATTTAGCATTGAACAGGGAGATGTTGCAGTAAAAATTTTGGATTTTGCGAGAGATAAAAAAATTTCATTGATAATTATTGGAAGTCATGGTCTGCATGGAATTGGTAAATTAAAGACTCTAGGAAGTGTTAGTAGAAGAATATCTGAGAACGCAAAATGTCCAGTCTTGATAATAAGATAATCTATTTCCCCCTAAAGATAAAAAACTAGACGACTTTACTGTTCTTTTTGCATTCTAGTAAGTATTTGATCACAAATCCGTCTCATTTCAGAATCAGATCCAATACTACAAATTTCTACTAAATCAGATGTCGTTATTATTCCAATAATTTTGTTGTCCTGTAAAACGGGTAATTTGTGGATATTATTTGTCTTCATTTCTTCAGCTGCTTCCCATACAGTTTCATCCGGATCAATTGAGATTAAGGGTGAGGACATTACTTCTTCAATCGAAGAGGTTAATGGTTTTTCTTTGGATGCAATTCGTTTTACAAAATCTCTTTCCGTTAGAATTCCTATTGGTAATTCTTCTCTAGTTACAATAATACAACCGATATTTTTTTCATCCATTAATTTTGCTGCATCTTTAATCATTGCCGAAGAATCTAATGAGGCTACTTTGTCAATCATTACATCTTTTACAAAGGTATGAGCCATATTTTTAACACAAATAATATTCTAATAAAGAAGATCCTCATTTTCATTTTGGGAAATTGTCTTATGAAACAGAAATAATCACTTTACAATTAAAACCGGAATCTTCGACTTATGAAGAACAAAATTTGAAGTGCTTCCTAGAAAGGCTTCTTTTAGAGAGCTCATTCCTCGTGAACCCATTATTATGATATCATAGGATTTTTGGCTCGCAAAACTGGTAATTTTTGGCCCTTCATCACCATAAACTACTTTGTCATCAAAAAGAATCCCATTTTGTGCAGAACGATTTTTGGCTTTGGACATAAATTTAGAGGCGTTATTTAGTAAATATTTTTCAACATATGAAATTTGGGAATTAGTTTGTGGTTTAGTTAAAGGCACAACATACAAACCCGTAATTGTTGCTTGACACTGTCTTGCAAGATAAATCCCCTCATCTAAACCCCTCATAGAATTTTTAGATCCGTCCAAAGGAACAAGAATTTTCTTAATTTTTCCCCTTATCATTTCTATTAATCTTCACTTTTATGAATTAATACTAAATTAAGATTATCAATTTTAATAATCAATTCTTTCCAAATTGAATTTTAAGAGTTTAGTTTAATATCTATGGGTTTAGATTTTTTTCTATGAGAAAATCGTTATACATGAATATTCTTGTTCCATTAGATGGTTCACAAGATTCACAAAAAGCTCTTCTTCAAGCGTGTGATCTTGCTAAAAATTACCAAGCAAATCTGATTTTAGTTTATGTTATTGACAAACCCCTTTCATTAAATCTGTTAGATAGGAAAGAATACCTTGAAATTCTTAGAAAGTTTGGAAATAAGGTTCTAATCAAAGGAAAACAAACTTCCAAAAACAAGGGACTTGATGTAACAACTATAATGAAAGAAGGAAACATTGCAAATGAAATAGTTAAACTCGCAAAAAATAAAAAATGTAATTTGATTATAGTGGGAAGTAAGGGTCTTGGTGCAACAGCAAGATTTTTCCTTGGAAGTGTATCAAACAAACTTGCAAATAATTCACCTTGTTCTATACTAATTGTAAAATAGCTTAAGCTTCGGCAATCGCTTTTACAATATCTATCTTTGTGATAATTCCTACAAGTTTTGAGTTTTTTACTACTGGTAATCCACTAATACCATTTCTTATCATTAATAATACAGCTACCCCAACATCTTCATCGGCATTTACAGTAATTGGATTAGATGTCATGATATCTACTGCTTTGAAATGCAGCAGATGACTCATTTGGTTTACTTGAAAATCATTGAGGTCTTTTTTGGTCCTATAATCTTTCACTTCTTTAGGATCTGCAGATTGTACAATCCAATGTGGTAATTTTGCTGGAACAAAATCTCTATACGTAATTATTCCAACTGGAACTCTATTTCGTTGAATAACAATTCTTGAAATTCTATTATGAATTAGTAAACTTTCCACATAAAGTAAAGAATCTCCAGGCATAACAGACACTACCCTCCTAGTCATAATTTTAGAAACTTTGAGTGGAGATACAGCATGGGTTAGAAAAATTGATGCTAGATCTGTTTTTGTAATTAAACCATCTAAAACTCCATTTTTTCCTACAACAATAACAGAACTAATGTGATGTCGCCTCATTAATTTAGCACAATCGTAGACCGAAGCAGTTTTTTTTACGGTAAATAATTTTTTAGACATAAATCCAGAAACCTTAATTGATTTTATTGGTTTGTCACCTAAAGCATAAATCGTTTTTGCGATATCTTTTTCCGTAATAACTCCTATAGGACACTTTTTGGGGTTTATTACAACTAGTCGTTTTAAATTATGTCGAAATAATATTTCTCTAGCATCAAGTAAAGTGGTATTTGGATTGATGGTAATTGTTTTTTTAATTATTATTTGATTTAGACTTGTATTTTTTAATAACAACAAATCAACACCGGTTTTATTGGTTAAATACATGAACTCTAATATCACATATGAAAATCATGGGTTTTCTTTTAATTTAAAACAGGGTAAATAATTAGCTAAGAAAGATGATTACTGATACAATTTATGAGCATCTAAAAGATATCCAGTCTACCAAAATAAAGGACATTATATCAAAACCCACAATTATAGAACCAACTGAAACTCTATCTTCTGTAATTAACAAAATTGTTCGAAATGAGTCCTATGATGTATTTTGTCTACATGGTAAAACTTCCCTTTCCACGAACATCCTTTCATTACTTAATGCCAAAAATATTACAAGTATGAAAGTAGAGCCATTTCTTTATCCAGTTCCCTATGTCACTCTAAATGATTCTATTCAAAAAGCCTCTCATATCATGACTCATTATAGGACACGAGAAGTTCCGGTTGTTAGCAACAATAAAATTATTGGGGTTGTCACTGCAAAACGAATCCTCAAATTACTTTCCTCACTAGATAACAAATGGATAAAGGCAAATCTCATTTATACTCAGAATCCAATTACGATTACCGCAGATGAATCACTGAGCAACGCAAAACGAATAATGATCAGTAAGAAAATAGATCATCTTCCAGTAATTAACAAAAACAAAATAATGCAAGTTTTGACCTCATTTCATATACTTGAAGCTATAATTCCAAAAGAAAGTTTAGGTCGTCGATCCATTGGTGCGAACCGAGTTCATAAATTAGAATTTAAAATTGGAAATATTGGTAGCACCCGAATTCCTCAATGTTCACCAAATGACGATTTAAATAAAATTCTCAAATCTATGCTAAAGACTGATACGACATGTTGTCTTGTTACCCTCTGGGGCAATCTACAAGGTATAATCACATTCAAAGACATACTGGGATTATTAGCATCTAAAATAGAGACACAAATTCCATTATTCATAGTTGGAATGCCAGAAGATCAAAGAAATGCTAATTTGATTAGTTCCAAATTTGAAAAAACTCTCAAAAGGCTGCAACAAACTTATTCTGAAATTCAGGAAGCTAGAGTTTCGATTAAAAAACAAAGAAGTGGTGGAAAGAGAGAAGGAAAATATGATGTAACAATAATGATTTCTACATCTCATCATGCACCATTAATTTACAAATCTGTAGGATTTGATCTAGGTGAAGTCTTAGAAGATCTTAGCCAAAAATTATTGAGGAACCTATCCAAACGGGGAAAACAAAGATCAAAAACCAGTATTAGAAAAATGGGATTACCTATATTCTAATTATGCAAAAGGGCAAAAAATCACCTAAAGAGAATATATTGCTTATAGGATTTCCAAGTAATGGTCTTGTAGGTACTTTCACTATTTCATATTTAGTTCATTATTTAGAAATGAAACAAATTGGAGAAATAGATCATCCAGATCTTCCTCCTACCTTATTTGTTGAGGATGGAGAAATACTTCCACCCATACGAATCTATAAAAAAAATAATCTTTTTGTTATACTGTCGGATCTTCCTTTTGATCCTTTTGTGGCATATGACTTTGCTGAGTTAATATTAGACTATTCCAAAAAAAACCAAATTAAAAAAATAATTATTATTAGTGGAATGGAAACAATACACAAAGACCCTAAAGGACCAAAAATATTTGGCCTAGTTACCCATAAATCATTAGAAAAACTCCTTTATGATTTTGAAATTTCCAAATTTTTAGCAGGTTCAATTTTTGGAACAGATGCCGCAATGATAACCTCGTTTAGAAAATCAAAGATTCCAGCTTTAATCCTATATGCTGAATGTCATCCTTTTTTCCCTGATCCTGAAGCCTCAGTAGTAGCAATTACAACCTTAGCCAGAGTCTTAAAAGTCAAGGTAGATACTGCTGATATACAAAAGAGGATTGAATGGCTACGGATTCAACATAGAAACTTGATGGAAGAAACAATTCGTTCCCTTCAACAACAACAAGAAAAAAAGCCTGGAAGAACGCCACAAATTTACAGGTGATTTTATGGTTAAAGATAACAATCAATTTAAAATTAGAATTGTACCACCAGTAATTGGCTCACTACTAAATGATGATATTGATCAACACATTCTTTCGCCTCTATCTTGTTTAAGGGAATTTGAAACAAATTGGTTACTAGAGTTTGATCTTCCTCTTGTAAACAAAAAAGATATAAAAATAATATTAGATGGAAACTCAATTTCTGTTGAGGCGAAACTAAAAGAAACTTATTTTGAAGAAAAATTAAATGTAAAAACAAAATTTGAATATTTTAAAAAAATACTTACTCTTCCTGGAAAAATTGATAGCAAAAAAATATTTGCTAAATTTAACAAGGGGAGATTAACAATAACAATACCAAAGGTAACTTCTGGTCATAAAATCGAAATTGAGTAATCACTTGAAAAACTGATCAATTTCATCTCTATACTTTACGGTAATTTTTCCAAATTCGGTGAAATCTTCTGCCGTAGGATATTTCATTCTCATAGTATATTGATTTACAAAAATTGATATCGAACTTCCTACAATTAGATTATAACACGCATCAGCCAGATTTTTTGAATAAGGATATGCGATTCTGATAAATGGTAAATAGGCTTCAGTTTGGGAAATCATCAGTTTAATCTGCTTTTCGATAAAATCTTGAACATCTTCTGGAATTGCCATTACATCATTAGTTTAGTATCCTCATAAATAAGCACTTTTTATTTTAGGAATAATTCTAGGAAATAATTTGCTCTAGGTATCTTTCCTTACCTTTTCTACTTCTTGGGAGGCACCGTAATTGTCTATTGCAACAGGGGCAAGAGGTTCCCTCAAAATCTACAAACACTTCACAATGGTTACATCTTTTTTGTCCTGCAGCATACCTACCTATTTGTGATGGTTTTTGTGCCTTGTAATTCTTACATTTACCAATACAATAAGTCATTTTTTCGTATCAATGGTTTCTAAATCGATAATATTATACTCTAAATTCTAATCTCAGAGTTGATAATGACCTTTGAGAATAAATAATAAAATTTCTCAAAAAATACAAGTTCAATTAATGGAAATTAAAATATCACCAAATTGAATTTATAATACGATTAATGGAAATAAGGAATATTGACGGAACTGGATAGAAAAATATTTGGCCAAATTACAACAAAAGAAATCATAGGTGCATCACCCCCAGCCATTCCAAATACTAAAAATTTACTTGACGCAGAACTGCAACATTTGACGAGTCAACTTGAATCACAAACAAAGGAGACCCTACAAAAATTACTAGAGGAACAACAAATTTTAGAAAATCATGTTAATAATAGACCAGGCGCAATGGCTCTTGCTCAAGATAAAATTCAATTATTTACAGAATACAGTCAAAAGTACATCCAAAATATAAACAAAAAGCTGCAAGCTTAGAGACAAGTTTTACAAATTATTTTTAGAAATTAATCTTTTTGAGAATCTTCTGGAGGTTTTTTAATAAAACCCCCTTCCTTTGGTTCTGGTGGAGGTATTTTCTTTGATCTTCCTAAACCAATCGTAGTAATTATTACAGAAGATAATATGATAAAGAAAATAACTTGTGGATAAATTTCAGCATTTGGTAATTCCAATGTTATTGGAAATGTAGCTAATACCGCAGCAGCTAATCCTCTGGGAATCATCGAATTAGTAACTTTTCTATCCAACAAGGAAAATCTTTTAGTTAAAGTAATTTTGACTACAATTAATCTTCCAAAGTAAATTACGATTGTGATTCCAATTCCAAGAATTGCATATTCATATTGTCCTAGGCTTGCCAATAATCCTACAAAAACAAAGAAAAAAACTCTTACCAAAAATGTCAATTGATTATGAGTAGGATCATCTACCTCAATTTTTGGAAGTTTGAATTTTAGAATTCTAGCAAGGTGACGCTTGTTTCCTAACATCAGGCCAAATACCAATGCTGTAAGCGCACCTGATTCTCCAAACCAATTAGCAAAAAAGAACAGAACAAACAAAATTCCTAGAGTGAGCATATAGGCATGTTGAGTATTACCAAGTTTTGTCGAAACATACATCCATGGAATTCCTACTCCAAGACCTAGTACTAACCCGACAACTATTGATCTTCCCAATGTTTCTTCTAAAACCTGAAGATCAAATTGACCTGCAAGTATGGCCCCAAACAAGATAAATGCAATAATTGTAGATAGGATATCAGTTAATGCAGATTCAAAACTAAGCATGTTTTTGGTTTCCTCTGAAATTCTGATATTTCTAACCAGACCAAACACAATTGCAGAACTGCTTCCTCCAACAATCGAACCAAGTAGAATACTCTCTAACCAGGACCAATCTAGAGCATAATGTACAGCTATTGTTGCAATTACTACTGATAAAATAAATCCAAGAATTGCTAAAGTAAAAGAAAAATGTGCAGTTTTTACTATTTGTTTTAGGTCTAAATTTAGTCCTCCATCAAACATGATAATTATCAAAGCTAGAGCAGCAAAATATGGCACAATTTGTAATACCGCTTCTGGTTGAATAATTCCAAAAATAGGTCCAATTATTACACCAAGTATCATCAAAAATGCTACATCTGGAATTCCGGTTTTTTTAAAAAATGCCTCTCCTGCTACTCCAAGAAATATTACAACACCTGCAGCAAGTAATATTATCTGGGCTGAAGCAACGGGAGCCTCTTGACTTAATGTACCAACAAAATTTTGAAATTCATTAATTTTTTCTAATATTAAACTTGTATCAAAATCACCTAAAGAATCTATACCATCCAGCTGTCCTCTAACCAATTCCAATATCCCAAAAAAAATTGGATTCATATATCACTGGTTTTAATCAAGACCTATTAAAAGCCAAATTAGTCAAACTAGATTAATCTATTATTCACGTGTGATTTTTGAAAATAATTTTAGAATACGTTAAATCTTACCATGAAATTTATTTTATATTGAGTGCAACTGGAGAACTTCGGGCTGACCATGACCAAGTTCGTCGTCTACAAAAAATAATTGAAAAATGCTCAGAAAAGATAGCCAATGGCTCAAATATTCCTTTTTCTGATATTGAAAAAATAACAATCATAATTTATGAATTTGTTGATACTATACATCATTCCAGAGAAGAAAATTCTTACTTTCCATGCGTGGCAAGCTATGACAATTTAAAAGAAGAAATTCGAAAATTTATGATAGAACATGAATTTGGAAGAAATATTGCAAGGGAAATCACAAAACATTTGAAAAGCTGGAAAATAGGAAATGATGCAAGAGAACCAGTATCAAGATATTTGAGAACATATTCAATATACCTATATGACCATCTAAACAAAGAAAACAAATTTTTTGATAAAGCCGAATCTGAGGTCTTATCAAAAGAAGAAGAAACTGAGATGTATGAACAATATCGATCAGTTACCGCTATTACAAAAAAGAAAGAAGACATGATAAAAGAAATTGATTTTCTAGAAAATCAACCTTGGTTTAAAATTTAACGTAAACTCTTTATGTCCTATTTAATTAATTATTTTATATGAAGCCATTTGTTCTTTGGATGACTGGTCTTCCATGTTCTGGAAAGACTACAATTGTTAAAGATTTACAAAAAGATATTCCAAATTTGGCGATGCTTGATGGTGATGAACTACGAGAATGGTTCTCTCCAAAAGACTTTTCAAAAGAAGGAAGAGATGAACACAACAAAAAGGTCGCCCATTTAGCCAAACTTTTGCTAAGGCATGGGGTTCCAAGTGCAGTCTCTCTAGTATCTCCATATCTTGAGAATAGAGAAAAAGCCAGAGAAATCATCAATACAGGTGACCAATTTGCAGAATGTTATGTAAAATGTTCTTTGGAAAAATGTGAAGAAAGAGACGTCAAAGGCATGTATGCCAAGGCAAGAAAAGGTGAGATTAAAGGATTTACAGGAATTGATGATCCGTATGAAGCACCAGAAAAAGCAGACGTTATAATTGACACAGAATTTGATCCCCTTTCAGAGAGTGCAAACAAAGTTAAAGAATTCCTTAAAGGAAGAAACCTAATCTAATTTTTTAAATTCTTCCAATATCTTATTATGGATTAATCCATTAGTAGCCAAAATTCCATTTTGATGATTTACAACTTTATTGTTGTAGGTTAAATCACCGCCCATCATATCTGTCATTTTTCCACCAGCTTCAGAAATTATACAATATGAGGCAGCGGAATCCCATTCTTTCATTTTGTTAGTTGTTGTGATATATGCTTCAGCTTCGCCTGAGCTAATTTTTCCGACTTTTAATGAACTTCCAATACTGGTAAAATTTTTAAAACCTAATTTTTTTATGAACATTTTTTCTTTATCTGAGAGATGATGTCTTGAACCTATTGCCCTAGATTTTACCAGATCAGAATTTTTGCTCACGGAAATTTTCCTCCACTCACCTTCTGAATATCTAAATGCTCCACATCCTTTTTGAGCAGCAAAGATAGTTTTTTCTGTGGGCCAACCAATTACACCCAAGATAGGTTTTTTGTTTTTAACTAAAGCAATCATCACAGTAAATTCTCCAGTTTTATCTATAAAATCAGAGGTTCCATCTAGGGGATCTACAATCCAAATTATTTCTTGTGATAATCTAATCTGATCATCTTTATCTTCCTCAGATAAAATATAATGAACTGTTTTTGATAAAATTTTTTTAATTATTTCATTGCTTTTTAGATCAGCTTCTGTAATGGGAGAATTGTCTTGTTTAATTGAAGTTTCATATTTTTTTCCATAAATATCTAAAATTGCATTCCCCGCTTCAGTTACTGCTTGTAAAGCTACATCTAACTCTGGAATCTTATCTACAATTGGAATTTCTTTCAATGTTTACTACCTATGTTGTTAGCTCTGGCTTTAGAGTCCATGCTACTCCAAGCATGATAAATGGAATTGACATTACACCAATAATTGATAAAATGGTGTTGAATTGAGAGTCTGACACTAGAGGGTTATTAATTATCCAGGGCAATGGTAAAGTGATAACTATCCAAATAATCCCAAGCAAAATAAACAATTTTGCTTTTTTCTTCTTGTCATTCATCATATTAATTACATTTCCTGCGGTATTAAACTCATGTGAAATTATTTGGTTGATTGTCCTCCATCGACGGCAAGGATTGCTCCAGTAGTCCAAGAGGAGTCATTAGATGCTAGAAACAAAACTGACTTTGCAACTTCTTCTGGCTTTCCTATCCTTCCTAATGGATGATCATTATCCATAAATTCTCTATCTTTTTCTGTTATCAAAAATGGTTTGGTCATATCTGTATCTACTACACCAGGACAAACACAATTTACCCTGATCTTATCTTTTGCGTATTCTAATGCCCAACACTTGGTTAGAACAATTAAAGCCGCCTTTGATGCAGAATAGGCATCAGCATTAAATCCCTCATACGCTTTTAGTCCTGCATCTGATGAAATGTTAATGATTGTGCCTGAAGTTTTTTGTAAATAGGGGATCGCAAATTTTGTAAATCTAAACGGTCCGTTAAGATTTACATCTAAAATATCATTCCATTCTAATTCTGAAATTTCATGTAATTGTTTAATTTTTGGAAAAACTCCGGCATTATTTACTAAAATATCTAATTTTCCAAATTTTTCTATCGTCTTTTCAACTACCTGTTTAACATCTTCCTCTTTTCTAATATCTGCAGATATTGGTGTTGTATTGGTTAGTTGATTCGCAGAATCTTCTAATTGTTGAGAATTCTTTGAAGTAATAATTACTGTTGCCCCATTTTCAGAAAAAACCTTGGCCACCTTAAAACCAATACCTCTACTTCCACCAGTTATTATTGCAACTTTTCCATCTAAATCCAATATTTTTATCTCTAAAATTCGTAATTTATACCACATTAAGGATTTCCTACAAAATCCACTTTGATTTTTTTTAAATGATTATGGTTTTCACAAATTTGGCAAATTTATACAATTAAGAATTAATATTTAATTAATTTCTTAAAAATTAATTTTGGAATTTTTTAGGTAATTTGACTTCAAATTAATTTTAAATTTTATGAATTTTCCCACAAAATACCCAGAGATAGAATTGCTAAAAGATACTAAAAATTATATAAAAATTATCAATAAATAATAATTAGATAAAATTAAAATGATATTTAATGCCGAAGGACATAATTCCTATCGACTAAATTGTGTGTCCCCACAGAACTAAAAAGGCAATCAAGTCTCAAGACCTGACCAAAAGAGGAAATCTCTCAAAGTTCTGTAACCAGAGGGGCACACCTCCTATTTTCTGATAATGTCAACAGATACACTTCCCAATACGTTGCCATTTGGATTAATCTGAAGAAAGATTTCTTTTTGAGCCTGGATAAGGATTGACTTTTCTCCATCATAATCCCAAGTATAATATTCAGATATTCCTGTATTGTGGATTATTCCATTCAATTGGAAATTCTCAGAAAACTCAAAATCCCCTCCTTCTAATGATATTGTTAGGTTTTGGGGACTATCACCATTAGGGACAAATCGAAAGAAATATTCTCCTTTTTCTATAACAAATGTGCTGGAATAAATTCCAGCATCGTACAATTCAGGATTAGCTAGAGTCACATGAAAAAAAGGCTCATTTTTAGCATCTGGCTGATCTGTTCTGGAGCCCATAGATATTACTACAATTATTATAACTATGACAGGTATAATTAGAAATTTCTTCTTCAATTTGCTTAATTATTTTTAATATTATAAAAATAAATTTCTAATGGTGCCTGAGAGTCTTTCTCCAATTAATCTTGAAGCAAGTTTGGTAAGGGAAATTTTATCTACGGTGAATCAATTTTTACACCCGAAATTAAGTATTAACTTTAAAATTTGGAATATTGACAAACCTCCAAGATAAATGGACTATACAACCACAGCCAAGTTTAACTGAAAAATTTAATGACGTAATTAAACCCCAAGGGGCTCTTAAACCTAGAGTCCAAAATGCAATTAAAAAATTAAGTTTACAAATTTCCAAATTAGATAATATGTTAATTAAATTAAAAGAACGAGACGGAAAAATATTTCAAAGAATTGTTGTTGCAACACAACAACATGATACTCAAACAAGTAAGGTCTTATCAAGCGAATTAGCTGAAATCAGAAAAGTTACTAAGATCTTAAGCAATGCAAGGATAGCCTTAGAACGAATTGAACTACGGTTGACCACTACAAATGATATTGGCGATACCGTAATGGCCATAATGCCAACTATGGGTCTAATGAAAAATCTAAAATCTTCACTTGGAAAAATAATGCCTGGAGCAGAACAAGAAATTAGCCAAATGGCAGATATGTTGGGTGGATTTATGACTGAAAGTTTCACTGGAGATGGAGCATTTGGTATTGATGAGACAACAAGTATCGAATCAGACAAAATCCTGCAGGAAGCCGCAGCAATTGCAGAAAACTCTACGGGAGATTTATTCCCATCCGTACCATCCTCAATTGCGTCAAGCACAGCCTCGACGAAATTTCTTTAAAAATTAGTTTTCAAGCCTTAATTTTCTAGGGATTCTCGAGATTCTTTAATTTTCTTTACTATGTTTCCCTCACCGTCTACAATTTTATCTATTCCTGATAATTTATCCTTCAATTTATTTATCAAAGATCCTACTTCATCAGCTTCGTTTTCTACATTTTGTCTCTTTATGGTCAGCTCTTTAATTCCTTGATTTTCCTCATCAATGTATGCACTTACCTTTTCTAATTTTTCTTTTAAATTCTTTATATCAACAGACTCATCCTCAATATCCTTTTCTAGACTGGTCCTTTTATCCTTCAAATTTTTTATCATCAACCCAACATAATCAATTGCCTCATCTAATTTTGCTCGTTTTTCCATTAGTTCACCAATTCCAATCTCACCTGATTTATCTGAAAATGAAGATTCTTGCCTAGGTTCTTCTTTTGATTCTTCCCTAATCTCTTCGGGTCTCTCTTCTACCATTTCTTCTCCCTCTGTGTTTTTGAACTTGTCAAACATTTTATAATTTTACTAGAAAATAATAATAAAAAGTTATTATGTATTCTCAAAACTGACCTAGTGAATGATTTTTTATGGCATTTTTCCATTAATCGTGGATATTTAGAATAATAATTTAGGAATGTTAACGAAACGCCCTGTTCCTTAAATACAAAAAATTGTTAAATCCAGATAAAAATCCTGTAAAATCCCAGAAATTTTAGAAAAGTTTGTTTTTGGATCTTTTATCAAAAATTAACAAAAATTAGACCAAAATTTTAGGAGACAAAATTATTTCAAATTTTCTGTTTAAAGTAAAAACAATCACAATTTGCAAATTTTTAGGGCCAAAATGGTGTTCCGCTTGGTGTTCCGCTTTGATGTTTCAAAACATTCCTCATAAACAAACTAATTCTATACTAGTACATGTCAAAACAACAATACAGGTCCGAAATGGGCATAATGGGTGATATCCTTGACGTTACCGCAAATGGTGGACGTGATGGAATCATTATATCTGCAATATCTCGCAAAGCCAACCTATCTCACTATGCAGTACTAGACAAATGTGAGAAACTGGTAGAAGCAGGCTTAGTCGAGTCTGTCAAAAACGATAGAAATAGAGTCTTTTTGATTACTGAAAAAGGACTTCAATTTTTCCAGGAATTCAAGAGATTCCAAGGACTCGTTGAGAGCATGAATTTAAGGTATTAGCCATTGAATCCCGAAATCGTACCAATTCATAGGAAAGAATCTCTTGTAGAAGATGGAATGCTTTTTGTAAGGACTGAGCATATTCTCAATACAATGATTAAGATGCCACTGCTATTTGCAAGCTTAGTCATTGCAGCGATCGGAATGCCAATACAGACCTCATTCAGCTCTACTAGAACCTTAGAACTAATCATGTATTCGGATGGTTCTACACACATATCTACTCAATTAGATGTAGATGCACTATCTCCTGATTTTGAGCTTGATTTATTCGGCCCATCAGTTGATAATTTTGTTGCAGTAGGTGAAAATGGATTTTTGTTATCCAGTGAGATAAATGAAAATAAGGCTATTATCGACACCTTTGGTTCATCAAGCATTACTGTCGATTATGATATTCACGACTTAATTTCAAAAGAAGGAAGAGTTTGGACTTTTTCATTTGATTCCTCATCTGATTATTCTCTACTTATGCCATCAACCTCAATAATTGTTGGAATGAGTACCATTCCTAAAAATATGGAAATAATAGATGAACAAACTAAATTAGAATTATCTGATGGTCCAACTGAGATAAATTACATACTTGGTACCCCTCAAAACCCAGTAGATACTATTCCTCAAACCAACCCAATTGGTGCTACTGAAGATTATACCATTCCAACCATGATTGGTGGGTTAATTGCAGCTGGAGTTGCAGGTACAGCAATAATAATGAAAAGAAACAAATCAAAATCATTACCATCAACGATTCAAACCGAAATTATATCCAAAAATCAAACCGAAGAAAAAGTTAATCCACAAGCCATTTTTGATTTTAGACCTGATATGAGAGAAGATGATAAAAAAATTGTCAAGTTCATTTCTGAAAACGGCGGTAAGGTTTTTGAAAGCGAATTAAGAAAAAAATTTCTCCAACCCCGAACAACTATGTGGAGAGCTGTTAAACGATTAGAAAGATCAGGAGTAATTGAAATCAATAAAAAAGACATGCAAAATCTGGTGTCCCTAAAGAAAGAATTGGAGGAAGAAGAATGAAATCAATAACAATTTTTGTATTCTTGATTTTAACGGCTAGTCTGGTTTTAGGTGGCACAACAAATACAGTTTTTGCCCAAGATAATCCCCCAATTTTACTCAAAATAGCTAAAACGGCACAAGATCAAATTCAACGTCAAATCTCAATTGATTCATCTGAGGAAATAAAAAACTTGTTTGAAGAAGGCCAAAAGGGGGTTATTGCCTTGGAGAACTCTCTATCAAACAATGATATGACTTCAGCTAAAGAGCATTTTCTTTCTACAATGAAGATATTCACTAAAATTTCTCATCAGTTAGCGTCATCTCAAACCACTCAATACGAAACCAAAACCATTCCAAACACCCCTAATCCCTCAAATGATCTTCATAGGATGCAAGGATATCTTAACAGCCTTAAAGTAATCGCTAAAAATCACAATGCCACAGTTGACTTTTCTTTAATAGATAATTTATTTTTAGATGCAAAAACCCAAATTAATAATAATCGATATGCTGAAGCAACACAAACAATTCAAGAAATCAAAAAAACAATAACAGAACTTAATGGGGAACTTCGTCAACAAGCATCACAACAAGAATCAAATCGCGCTCAGGCATTTGCCCAAAAATACCTCAAGCAACTTGATCGATTAATTGAAAACGCACAGAAAACTGGAATATCTGAAGATATTATTGAAAAACTTAAAGCGTCAAGTGAAAGTCTTTCCTTAGCAACCTCTCCCTCAGAAGTAGTAAATGGAGTAAGAAACATCTTATTACTTCAACAACAATTTGAATTATCAGAAGATAAACTTCTAGATTTACGAATTATTGAACTCGAAAAATCAATTCTTGAAATATCAAACTCTGATCAATTAACTCAAGATACCATACAAGGAATCAACAAAAATCTTCAGACCATTAAAGATCTCTTAACTAAAAAAGAATTTGAACGGGCAACTGAATTACTAGGTGCCCTGGAAACAATTCTTGAGAAAATCCAAATTTAGTATTTATTATCATAAACTTCATATACATTTTCTAAACAGCAATGAACATGGCTTCCAAAGAAATTAGTTTTGGTGTAGGTATTCCAATGATTGTAGTCGGTGCCTTAATGGCATGGTTATGGGCCCCATTAGCAATTGAAATGCAAAGTATAGTAGAATTTGTGGGAAGTCTAATAGGAATTTTGGGCGTAGTATTTTTCGTTTCTGGATTATTCTATACAAAAGAACCAGTAATGCATTAAAGCCCATTGAATAAATATTGAAAAAAATTACAACTAGTACTTGAAAGTTAGATTATTTGAAATATTTACCTCAGTTGAAGGGGAAGGAATCCTTTATGGTACTAAAACTCTTTTTGTAAGATTAGCTGGTTGTCCATTTACTTGTTTTTACTGTGATACCAAAGAATCTCTACCACTTGATTCTGGAAAAGAATACGAAATTCAGGAAGCATGTAGATTAATTGATTCTAATCTCAAAAAACAAACATATAAAGTAAATTTTACTGGCGGAGATCCATTAATCCAGCATGAAGCTGTAGCTGAACTGGCAAAATTTATTCAAGATAAAAAAATTCCAACTTATCTTGAATCGTCTTGCTTTGATTTGAATAGGTTTAACCATGTTTTACCATTTATTGACATTGTTAAAATCGAATTTAAGACAAAAGATTCTGAATTTGTTGAATCTAAACATTATGAAAGGTTAATAGAAAATGCCATAAATTGCCTTAGATCCTCTATATCAACAAAAAAAACAACTTACATCAAAATTGTTGTAAGCTCCAAGACAGAATTAAACGAATTTACTAAATTAGTACAAAATATTTTTGACTCTGTTTCAAAGAATCAAATTGATGGATTCGTTATACAACCAACTTATGGCATAGCCGAGCCATCTTTGGATCTTCTTTTAAATCTGTATGACATAGTGTATCCATATTATATCGATGTTAAGGTGGTGCCCCAACTCCACAAATTCATTGGTGCTCCATAAAATTACCATTAGTCTAAAAACTAGATCAGGTTCAAATACTAGAAAAAATCATCTCAAAATATCTAATGGATCAAGAACGGATAAAAAAACTGGTCAGAGAGTTAATTATTGAAATTGGAGAAGATCCAACTCGTGAAGGCCTCAAAGATACTCCAGAAAGAATAGGACGAATGTACCAAGAAATCTTTAATGGTTACGAATTTGATTCGGGATTATCAGTCCAGTTTTCTGAAGATTCTGATACAGTTGTTGCACGTGATATTCAATTTTATTCGATGTGTGAGCACCATATGCTTCCATTTTTTGGCAAGGTCCATATTGCTTATTCTCCAAATGGTAGGGTTTTTGGAATATCAAAACTAGTCAGATTAGTAGAAAAATATTCCAAACGATTACAAATTCAAGAACGACTAACGAAAAATATAGCTGATGAATTATTTGCTCAAGGTGTAAAAGGAGTCGTAGTAGTAGCAGATGCAGAGCATCTGTGTATGCGAATGAGAGGAGTTCGAAATGATGCTACTTTGACCACTTCTGCATATAGAGGAATCTATGAAAACAAGGAAGAAAAAGAAAGTATCATGGCTATGATAAGAAAAAGTAGCTCAAATACCTCGTTTTAGTACCTGAAAAATTAAATATTCAATAATTAACCAAGTTTCTATGGTTGCTCATGATAATATCCATATCCCAAAAGAATCATTTCCACATTGGATATGGTATGTTATAGAAGCCTCACTTGTAATAGTTATTTCATTTGCAATTTCCTTCAAGGTTGCTGAATCTTTTGTGGTAGCACCTGAAGTTGGTAATTGGATTTTAACTGGAACATTTGGTGCATGTTTTCTTGTATGGTATATTATCATTCGAGGTTTTATTCTCAAAAAGAAAATTCTAAGAAACAAATACTAGGATTATTTCAAATATTTGGTTTTATCTTTAATTCCAGATTTATTAAACGCAATTTTTCTATTATTACATGACTCACAAACACCACAATGATATTTTCTACTATAATAACAACTCCAAGTTTTAAAAATAGAATCTCCAATTTTTTTGTAGCCAAATTTAAGCAAATCAATTTTAGAAAGACCATCTATATACGGAGACCAAATTTCTATATTCTTTCTTAAACCTGTTTTTATACCATCAATTTCTCCTTGATTAAACGAAGATTCTAATTTTTTAGCAAAATTTGGTCTACAATCTGGATAGTTCTTATCACCAGTATGAGCTCCATATGCAACTAAAGATGCATTTAGAGTAAACGCCCAAGCAGATGCGATAGAAAGAAAAACTGCATTTCTAATAGGTACAACAATAGAATATTCAAATTCACTTGGAATCTTTCTTTTTGAGCTGGTTAATACATTCGAATCACCATACAATTCTTTCATAAAACCAATATCTACAATCTTGTGTTTTTTTAAGCATAATTTTTTTGCAAAGGATTTTGCAGCAATAATTTCTCTTTGAGCCTTTTGACCGTAGGAAAAAGAAATTCCATATAGTTCATATTTTGGTTTTAAATAAGATGCAGCACAAACTGAATCTATTCCACCACTAAATACTACAACAGCTTTTTTCATTTATTTATCTCCAAATTATTTTTTAATTGAAGCACCAATACTTGGTTTACAAATAATAGTTTGACATTCTATTTTAGCAGATTCAAATCCTTTAGCCATCGCCAGGCTAATTTTTTTAAGATTTCCAGAACTATTTGAAAATGCAATTACCGAAGGACCTGCCCCACTAATTGTCACTCCAAATGCACCAGCTTTTAATGCATTTTCTTTAACCTTTGAAAATCCAGGTATCATATGCTTCCTGGCAGGTTCAACTATCACATCTTTTATTGATTTTCCAATCAACTTAGGATCTTTATTCATAAATCCCACTACAATTGCTGCGGCATTTGATAGATTTGTAATACTAGATGTCAAACTAATTTTTTTTGGAATCACTCCCCTTGAAACCATGGTTTTCTTTTTTGGGACTTTTAATTTGGGAATTGCAATACACATTCTAAGATTGGTTGGCGGATCAATTTTGATGATATCCAAAGGATCAGTTTTTACAATTACAAATCCTCCTAATACTGAAGCTGCAACGTTATCATAATGGATTGCACCAGCACTAGCTTTTTCACCAATTCCTGCAAATTCTACAAGTGAATTACCATCTAACCTTAAATTATACAATTTATCGAATGCTACGGCTGCTGCTGCTGCAGAAGCAGCACTACTTCCCATTCCATACCCTGCGGGAACATTTTTTTTAATTTTAATTTCAATTCCATCTTTAGTTTTAAATTTTTTAATCATATTTTTCACAACCAATCCTGCTGTATTTTTATCAGGATTAGTTGGAATATCATCCTTAGTAACTATACACACTTTTTTTGTCTTGGTTTTGGTTAAGGTAACTTCATCATAAAATGCATTGACTGCTAATCCAAATACATCAAATCCCGGACCTAAGTTTGCAGTAGATGACGGTGCATAAGCGATAATTTTTGAAACCATCTAATCTTCCACCTCTTCTCCCAAATTAAGAATTCTGCTTAAGGCTGATTCTAAATTTATAAATCCATCACCTGTTACATTAGAAACTGGAATTAGGCCTTGGGCAAAACCACTAAAATTTAACCCTCGTAAAATATTGGTAGTTAAGGTATAGGTGTCACCATCTGCATCTTTTGCTATCGCATTCTCTAATGTTCTAAGGTTGTTTGACCATTGAATAATGTCTTTTAGCTTTGAACCTATAACATCTGTCTTGGTGATTATATTTACTGTAGGTAAGTTTAGACGTAATTTTATCGAGGTTGCAAGAAGGGCAAGAGAAACAAAATTTACAGGTGTGGTAATTAGAGAACCATCAAACAAAAAAATATTTGTTTTTTCTTCATTAGTCAGATTTTCTACAATAAACCTACCGCTAGTTCTGTAAGCGAATAATTCTATCTGACCTGGTGTGTCAACTATCAAATAATCTGGATTTACTTTTTCAACCTCATTTCTTAGGTCATCAATTTTAGAAGCAATTAGATCATTTGCCATTACTAGCGCACCATTTGGTCCTAAATCATATTGCTTCATTACTGAAACAATATCGACATAATCTCTAACATCAATATCACAAGTGTAAGGGATATTTTCTACTCCTGGGTCCAAGTTCAAAACGGCAGCAAATGCACCATTTTGTGTATAATAATCATATAATTTTGAGGAGAGTAGAGATTTACCGGCCCCCGCAGTGCCAGTTACATAAATCGTTTTCAATATTTTCTGTTTTCTCAGTTGGCTTATATTTCAAACTAGATATAGGCACAGAAATTTTAGTCATGAACTTGGGTCAACTTTCATATTTGATTCTATAAAAAAATTTTCAAATGAATTGGAGAATTATTGTGATTCCAGTAACTCTTATTCCAATCCTGTTTATTGCTTTACAATTTGATATTAAAATTGAAGATGTTTTAGCTATTGGAATTTTTCCATTTTTGATGGCAGTAATTGCTATGATGATAAAATTAGGAATTCAAGGAATAAAATTTGCATACATTGCCCAAAAATATTTAGGAAAATTTGATTCCTTTTGGAAATTAACTGGTGTTAGAATGGGAAGTGAATTTATTAAATTTACGACCCCAATGTTTGTAGGTGCAGAATTTATCGTAATTTATTATCTCCACAAAAAAGGAGTTCCTCCTTCCAAATCTACATGGATAGCTATTATGGATATAGTCACTGAAGTCTTAGCTGCTGGGTTATTGTCTATTGCGGCAGGTATTCTTGCACTAATGCATGGAGCATATGTTGTTGGGGCAATTATTCTAGGCACTAGTATTTTTGTTACAACATTATGGATGGTTTTGTTCTTTTTATCATCGAAAAGAATATTTCAACTTCCAAAAGTTATTTCAGGTTTAGTTGAGAAGTTGGGAAAAGAAAAGGGCAAAAACATTGTTAGCAAAACAAATTCTTGGATGGAAGAAGTTTGTGTAATGAGCAAAAAAAACCTTAGAACTACCGAGTCAAAAAAAATATTCACAACTACATTTTTCCTTTCTTTAATTTCGTGGTCATTTTATGGAATATCTTTTATGATAATTGCGTTTGGCACAGGATATGTTATAGGAGTATTTGACTCTATTATGGCTGTAATGGGCGCCAATGCAATTGGGAATTTACCAATTACCATTGGTGGTTCTGGACTAGCTGAATTTGGAATTGTTGCTTACCTAAATAATCAAAATCCATTTGATTTAGAAATTCTTGAAGGAAATTCCATTTGGAATACTGTAATTGGTTGGAGAATCGCAACTTATTACGTACCAATTGTAATAACTTGGCTTTTACTTGTAAAGTTGGCTTTAAGTAAATATAGTAAAAATGAACCCGCATAGAAACCACTTTATCTTTTAACGGATTTTTTGAATTATGGATTTTAAAAATAAAGTCGTATTGATTACTGGAGCCTCATCAGGAATAGGACGTGCATCTGCTATTCTATTTGCAAAGAACGGTGCCAGTATAATTTTAGTTGCTAGAGGAAAAGAAAAACTAGAACAAGTAGCCAAGGATTTAAAAAAATTCAATGTTTCTTCTCTTGTATGTGAGTGCGATATTTCTGATAAATTTCAAGTCAAAAAAATGTCTAAAACAGTTTTAGAAAAATATGAATCAGTTGATATTCTTGTAAATAATGCTGGATTTGCGATTTATGGCCCTGTTTCTAATTTGACTATAGAAGAAATTGAATCACAAATGGCAACAAATTATTTTGGAATGATTTATTGTATTAAAAATTTTCTTCCTTCAATGATTAAAAAAAAATCTGGTCATATTGTTAATGTTGCCTCTGTTGCAGGAAGTTTTGGACTACCGGGAATAGCCTCATATTGTTCCACAAAATTTGCGATGCTTGGGTTTTCAGAGGGTCTTAAACAAGAGCTTAAAGAAATGGGGATTGGAGTAACCGTAGTTAGTCCAATAATGGTTCGCACAAATTTCTTTGATCATCAGTCTTTTGAAAAAATGCCCAGATATTCCCCAACTTCACTTAGTGCAGAAACTGTTGCAAAGGCAATTTTAAAAGCAGCAAATTCTCCTAGATTAGAAATTATTGTTCCCTCAGTAGTGAGAATAGCCGTATGGATAAAAAGTACTTTCCCATACCTGATAAATCCAATTTTAGGTTCATTTTTTAAAAAACAATTTGCCAATCAAAAACAAACCTGAACTATTCTTCATTTGCTTCTGCAGATTCACTTGATCCCACATCTATCAGTTCAAATGATTTTAGTTCAAATTGATAGATAGCAGTCATCTCTATCTCTTTTTCTTTTTGTAGATACTCTGAAACTTTTTTGCTTAAAGGTGCTTTGTGTTGATCAAAAATAAACTCATAAACAACACCCTTCTCCATTTCCGAAATTTTAATTTTTTTTGGTAAATCCAGAGTCACAATATGTCTTCCATCTTCAACTGGATCATAGAACTGAGCGTCTATTTTATTATCAGCATCAAAAAAATCTAAGACGTATCCAGATCTCTTTATTTCCTCAGGTTTCTTAAATTCTGCATTTTGAATTTCATCAGAAACCCAATCAGGAATATCATCTTTCTTTTTTACCATAAATATCAGTTCTAGTTTAGTTCTTTGTCTTTTTTACTTTTTTGCCACCACTCTAGATAATCATCTTGTTTATCTTCTCTGGTTCTTTCTTTTTGATTTAGTTTGTAACGAATATCTGAAACTTGTTCTCTTGTAGCATAAAGCCCACATCTTTTACAAATGAAGTGTTTTGTTGCAGAATCCATTTTCATCGGATACTCTATCTCATCAAATAACTTGAACAAATCATCCCTGCCTCTATCTTCTTCAAGTGTTTCTTCTTCATATTTAGATTGAATTTTCTTTTTCTCTCTTGCAGTACATTCCGGACAGTTAGGCACTGCTGATATGCCTTAATTTTTTCCATAAAAGCGTTCCCACATATCTCTTGATCGATTATCAAAATATCTGACACGCGGATATTATCGTCATCCCTTTCGGTCCGTTCGCCCATCGAAACTCCGCATGCCAGATAATTTAAAATCAAAAAATAATACTTTATTTCTTTTCTTCTAAGGTCTCAACTGCAATCCTTGCTGTATTTTCTGCCCCATTTAAAACAAAATTCTTTGAAAAATCCAATAAGTTTCCTTTAAATTTATCATAATTATCTTTGATTTTTTTTATTCCTTCTATCACATGTTGAGTTTTGTTAGCTAAAATAGCCAGATTTTTCTTTTCTGCCCATTTGATATTGTTCGTATGCTCATCATAAATTGGAATGCCAATCACTGGCTTTGACTTTCCTCCAAGTATTTCTCCCATAACAGTATGTGAGCCATTTACAACAGCATATTGGCTTAAATTCAATACCTCATCTTTTTCTTGCTCAGAAAGATAACCAATGTCTATTTGTATCCAATCAATCTTTTTTTCAAGCGCTTTAGATATGCTGTATTTTTTTCCATCTTTTCCCAGAACAGAATCTATAGAAGAATCATTTTTTGCATGAGAAATTATTCTCTTTTCATTTTTCATTTCATCTCGACGAAAAACATTTTCAAATCGTTCTCCTGTTCCATCATTAGTTGATCTGTTTCCTGTTCTCATCCAATATCCAAAATCAGAATCTTGAATAAAATTTTCAAGATCAGAGGCAGAAGTTTTTTGAATATTTTTCACATTTGTAAAATGACCTACGTAAGAAACTTCCTTTTCTATCTGCTTTGGAAAATTTAGATTGAATTCACATAAAGTATAAGGCGGAGGTGAATCAGCAACAATAATTTTCCTAGCTTTTGAAATTTGTTTTGAAATAAAATAAAGGGAAGGATAAAGATAAACTCTTGAGTTATACAATTTTGGTCTAAATTGATTGGTAATGAAAAGACTTGGTATGTTACGGTTTTTCGCTAAAATGTTTGAACCCATATCTCCATCATTGATTACCAAATCAAATTTTTCTTTATTGTACAACTTTCTTTCCTCTCTCAAATAATTAATAATTTGATTTACAAGAGGAGGATTCTGCGCAATTGGTAATAAAAAATTCAACATCGACAAAATAATACTAGGACCAAATTTTCCATCAATTGGTGTTGGCATTAAAATATTGTGGATTTTATCTTTTTGACTGGGAAATTTTTCTAATAATTTCTGGTAAATATGATCTTTGCTTGAAAAATGAACCTCAAAATCTTCCTTCATATAGTCAGATAACGCTTCATGAAATCGTATCATACGAGAATAATGCCCACTTCCCCATGGGTAAATAAATTCCCCGATTTTGTACATGTACAGAAATCTATTGATGTTGTTTAAATTTTCAATGATTTTCTTCCAAAGAATCTAAAATATCGTGCACATTATTTGGGCCAATTACTACATCTACTGTTTTTTTTGTATCTACAGCATTTTTTATGGCCTTTATTGATATTTTGGGTGTTTCCTTTGAATTCATTTGAATTATTCTATTCATTTTTGGAATCTGTTTTTCTAATCCAATTTCTTTTGCTTCTTCAAATAATTTAAAATCAACTCCATTAAGTGGCATGATTGGTAATTTATTATTTTGAAATACCTTTTTTATTGAAAAATCAATAAAATTTTGGGAAAAGATTAGGGGAGATAATGCTAATGAGACATAACTTAATTTGTTTGATTTGGCTTCATTTATCAAAATTTCGTTTACGGAATTTATGAAAACTAGGTAATTTTTTGCACCCGTAGGATTTACCTTTATTTGAAAAAAATCTATCGCAACTTTTTCTTTTACCAATCTAGGAATTATTTGATTAAATGTTTTAACTAGATTCATTAATTCTGTTTTTTTTCTATAACAAATTATTATTTTTGAATCAAATCCTTGTTTTATTGTTTCAAAACATGAAACTGCCGATATTTCATCATAAATACTACAAATAGTATTTTGTTTTTGTGAATTAAACGAAATTCCACCTTGACCTTTATCTATAAAAATGCAAATGTATGCATTATTTTTTGTCAAGTAAGTATAAAGTAACTTATCATAATTTTCTTCTGTCCCAGGTTTAGCTCCTAAGTTAGATTTTTTTTCAATTATTGATGACGTTGCAGCAATTTCAATATCTTTTGGAAAAAACCCCTTTGATGTTCCTTCTACTTTAACTAGAAATATTTCTCCTTTTAGGAGCAGATTTCCACCTAAAGAAGTAATTTCTGATACAATAGTTTTAAAATCATTTTTTACTTGCCTGGCGATTGCTACTTTTTCAATTCCAAAAAGTAAATTTATGGCTGATGAAGAAAACACAGGATCCCCTGAATTAACTAAAATAATATCTCCGTCTCGTTTTATAGATTGGAATTCTTGATTTCTAATTTTTAGAATTTTTTTGATATTTGAAATCAATTGGGGAATTTTATTTTTGGAAAATATTGTAGGAAAGACTACTACATAAGAAACTTCTTTCATCTTTTTTATTTTAAAATTTACTTGTTTATAATTTAGGATAAACCATGGGAATCAATATAAAACAATTAACGGTGCATCTTTTTGTGGTAGCATTTACTCAAAAAGAACTAGATGAGATTAATCCTACATTAAAAACAGCTGAAGATGCTTTAAAATGGGCTTCAGATAACCTACACCCTAAAGTTGCAAAAGCATCTAGCTTTGGCGCCGAAGATTCCCTTCTAATTGATATGATGACTAAAATTAATTCTAAATTTCGATTTTTCACTTTAGATACTGGTAGATTACCACAAGAAACTTATGATATTATGGATATACTTTCAAAACAATATAGCGTGACTTTTGAGGTAATGTTTCCAGATGCAAAAGAAGTTCAAGAAATGGTTCAAACCAAAGGCATCAATCTTTTTTATGACAGCCTTGAAAACAGACGACTTTGCTGTGGGATTAGAAAAATAAAGCCCTTACGAAAAATACTTGCAAATTTGGATGGATGGATAACTGGAATTAGAAGAGATCAGACCTCTACTCGAGAAAATGCAAAAATGCTTGAAATTGATGAAAAATATAATGGAATTGTCAAAGTAAACCCCTTACTTGATTGGAGTTGGGAACAAGTGTGGAACTACATTAAAGAGAATAATGTCCCTTACCATTCTCTTATTGAAAAGGGATACCCAAGTATAGGATGTGATCCTTGTACAAGAGCCGTAAAGGATGGTGAAGATTTAAGAGCAGGTCGATGGTGGTGGGAAAATGATGACACAAAGGAATGTGGATTGCATACGCCTGAAGGAATATAATCATGAGTGACGAAGCAATCAAACCACATGGTGGAATTCTAGTAAACAGAATAAAAAAAATTGATACATCAGGAATGTTTTCAATATCAATTTCAGAAGATCTTGCAAATGATGTTGAAAATATAGCAGATGGAATTTTTAGTCCTCTAGAAGGATTTATGGGACAACAAGATTTTGAAAATGTTGTATCTAAAGGAAGATTATCAAATGGGTTGGCTTGGACAATTCCAATAGTTTTAGATGTAGATGAATCAACAGCTTCAAAAATGAAAGAGGCAGGTGATGTTTTATTACAAAATCATCAGGGATTAGGCGTAGCTGTACTTCATGTTGAAGAGACTTTTTCTTTTGATAAAGAAAAAACTGCTCAGGGAGTATATGGAACAACTGATACTTCACACCCTGGTGTGGCAAAAACTATGGCCATGCAAGATTTTCTTATTGGTGGCAAAATTGATTACGTTCAAAGACCCGAAGAAAGTGAAATTAGAAAAATTAGGTTAACTCCTTTACAAACTAGGGAAGCGTTTTCTAAAGCCGGATGGAAAACAATCTGTGCCTTTCAAACACGAAATCCGCCACATGTTGCCCATGAAATGCTTCAAAAAACTTCTATAACAACCAGAGATGGAGTTTTTGTCAACCCAATTATTGGAAAGAAAAAATCAGGAGACTTTGTAGACGAGATAATTATAAAATGCTATGAAACTATGATTCAAAACTATTATCCCGAAAATAGATGTAAACTGGGAACTTTACATACTGAAATGAAATATGCTGGTCCAAAGGAAGCGATTCATCACGCAATAATGAGACAAAACTATGGATGTACACATATCATTATCGGACGAGATCACGCTGGGGTTGGAAAATTTTATGATCCTTTTGCCGCCCAAAAAATATTTGATGGTTATCCAGAATTAGAAATCACTCCAATATTTTTCCCGGCATTTTTCTATTGTAAGAAATGCTTAACCTATACAAATCCAAAAGTATGTCCACATGATGATGATGACAAAGAGCAAATCAGTGGAACAAAACTACGAGAAATGATTCAAAATGGTCAAGCCCCATCTGAATTTATCTTAAGACCTGAAGTGGCAAAAATAATCTTGGATCATTCACATCCATTTGTTGACTAGATATTTATTCACTCAAATTTGATTTAATTCATGAAATATCTAATAGCTTTAATTTTCTTCTCCGGATTTCTTGTTACACCTGTTTTTGCCCAAGATGTCAAAAACCCTTCCGTTATTATCGACACGATTGAAATTCCATTTAATGAATTTAACAAAATTTCAAGAGATGCAATAATTGTTGATTTAGAAAATGATCATGCAATAAGTTGGCAATTAACCATTGATAATAATCTTGTATATGAAAATCCAAATGGAAATGGTGTTTTCAAATTTTATGATAAAAACTCTGACAAATTTATAGAATTAGGTATGGGTGCACCACCTGACGAAAAATTTTGGGTTGCAGTAAATACTGAAAAAGAGGGATATGTAGTTGTTCAGAGAGATCTTGATAGAGGTTGGTATCCCTCGACAAAACTAATAATATCATATACTGAAAGAGGAGGGTTAACTGTAAACAATGGTGCCAGAATAACAGTTTCTAATCTAAATATTGGTTCATTTGTAATTGATTCTTATTCTGTTCATGGGATGGAGAGTTCTACTGATCCAGATGCAGTGAATTCTGGAAGCATGATTGTTGAGTTTCTTTCAGGAGATCCAGCACAAAATGTAACGGCCTTATTTCCATTTTTTCTTGCAGCTGCCCTTGGAATTCTTGTAGCTGTTCTATTTTTGACTAAGAAACGATCTTAGATTTATAATATTTACAATTTTTTTTAATCTTACAAACCTCACACATTGGAGATATGGGTTTACAAATATTCTGACCATACATAACGAAGGTATCGTTTATTTCAAGCCAAAATTTTTTAGGAATTTTTTTCATCAGTTCTAGTTCAGTTTCTTCGGGAGTCTTTGTTTCAACCAATCCTAATCTATTTGAGATTCTGTGAACATGGATATCCACCGGTATGGCTGGTTTATCAAAGGCATACACCAAAACACAATTCGCAGTTTTTCTACCGACACCTGGCAGTCCTACCAATTTTTCAAGATTATCTGGTACTTTGCCCTTGTATTCAGCATCAATAATCTTTGCAACTCCAATAATCCTTTTAGCTTTAACGTGATAAAATCCAATGGGCTTGATAATTTTTTCAACCTCTTTTAATTTGGCATTTGCTAAATCTTTTGCATTTTTGTATTCAGAAAATAACGCTTTAGCGACTTTGGTTGTGGTCTCATCTTTTGTACGTGCAGATAATATGGTTCCAATAAGTATGCTAAATGGTCCACCTGTTTCTACCTCATGAAGTTCTCGAAGAGCAGTCATTCTTGGTGGCTTAACTGAATTCATTGTGTTCATCATTCCTTGTAGAATTCTTTTCATCTCCATCGAATTTTTTACGTACAAGTATTATATCTGTAATAACCAACCAATGCTATTGGAACTAACCAAGGAAGAAGAATCTGCATTAAAAGGTGAACAAGGCGAAACTATGCAGACAGCTTATAGGATTTTGGTCGCAACAGGAGAAGCAACGGATGCAGAAAAACTTGTTCCAATAGAATGGGCTCATCTTTCTGGGGTTAATTATAATACAATTGGGGATGCTGGTGAAGAATTCCTTTCTAATATTAGTAAAGATGCCAGAGTAA
>DATKYM010000002.1:0-5180 GCA_035528495.1 Nitrosopumilaceae archaeon | reverse complement strand
TCCATCATTATCAGCATCTGCTTGGTCTGAGTTTGGAATTAAAGGACAGTTATCCGTGTTATCAGGTACATCATCATCATCAGTATCAGTAGTGTCATCCTCACATGCATCACCTACTCCATCATTATCAGCATCTGCTTGATTTGGATTGAATACAAATGGACAGTTGTCCGTGTTATCAGGTACATCATCATCATCAGTATCAGTAGTGTCATCCTCACATGCATCACCTACTCCATCATTATCAGTATCTACTTGATTTGGATTGAATACAAATGGACAGTTGTCATTATAGTCATTAGTGCCATCATGATCATTGTCTCCTTCACATGCATCACCTACTCCATTGTTTTCAGCATCTGCTTGGTCTGAGTTTGTAAAATGTGGGCAGTTGTCCTCACCATCTGTAATTCCATCATTGTCAGAATCTCGATCAGTTGATGGACGATCACAATCAAAAGTATCGCCATGGGCAATATGTAGATCGATCGAATGTGAATCAATAATAATTAGGGATGTGTCAGTCCCTCCATTACCGCGGACATGACAAATGTAAAAACCATGTTCGTGACTTGCGTTTGCTAATTGATCAAGGCCGGCAAAGGAAGAAATCGAAATTACAAATATTAGAAATAGAATCAGTGCTTTATTGCATACCACCCATATCACCCTTGTAACTTCTGATCGTAAATGCTTTTTAAGAATACTCGTTGTCATAAAAAATTGTTACAAAATGTTTTTGAGTTAACCATTTAAAGGCAAAATTAAATTCTAACAAAAAATTTTGAAAAATTCATCACTTTTACCATTTTTAACTTGATTTAGCCTTGAGGGCACAAAATGTCCCAAAAAGGGATTTGATTTCTTTAAAATCATATGTAGTCAAAAGGCCAAAAAACCCATATAATTATTTTTTTGATGCATTAATCAGTGAGACCACATCACGATCTCTGAGCTGATAGTCAGTTGGCAATCTTAAATTATATCGCAAATCTGTTGCATACAAAAGTCCCTTTGTAAGATCAGTGTGGATTTCTCTTGCCAAATCCTTTACAGTTGCCCCATCTTTAAGCAAAATCAAATCAGGTAAAACCCGGCCTTTCTTATCTGAAAAATTCTTGCCATCAGCTACCGGATAAATGGAATTCATTTTTAGTAATTTAAAGACTGCAATGTTTATGGCAAACTGAACACCAGTTCTCATATATTCACCCATTATACCTTGTTTAATAAAATCAAGTGCGGCAATTTGTTTTTCATTCAAGTCATTTGATTTTATTATTTCAAATTGCTCAGAACCTGGAGAATATTTAATTAATCCTTTTTGTTCGGCACGTCTTAAACTAAATTCACTATCACCACTTGCAGGAATAACTATCATTTCATTAAAGCGCTCTCGAAGTCTATCAAAATTTTTGTCAGCTCCTTCAACATCTACCTTATTGGCTACAATTAGTGTTGGTTTTGAAATCCTACGTAAGGTAAAAGCTAATTTTTTACTATCAACTACATCAAAGTCATCAAAGGCCTTGTCTTGCAAGCCAGTAGAATTTAATGCCTCCTTTACATGATGTGTATTGACACCAATACCTCGATACAAGTCAGTTATAGCCTCAGTAGTATCCATTCCAGATTTTATGGTCTTTGATACTTTGTCTCTGTTTCCTTCAAAGATTTTATGATACCACATTGTAAGTTCCTCTTCGATATCTGCAAAGTCTGAAATCGGATCACCTGTTCCAACTTCACTAATTTGTCCTGTAGAGTCAATACCACCAGAAGCATCAACTACATGTAAGAGAGCATCAGATTGTGCTGCAATTGAGAGAAACTGATTTCCTAGACCTTTGCCTTTCCAAGCGTCCTTGATAAGCCCAGGTAAATCAATGAGTTCAATTGGAATGTATCTCCATCCGTCAACACATTTTGAATTATTTGGGTTGTCTTGCACTTTGAATTCAGGATGAACACAAAGGGAAATAGCATGAGAGATTCCAGACTTTGGTTTTTTTGTTGTAAATGGATATGATGAAATCTCCTCAGATGATAGAGTTGCGGCGTTGAAAAATGTAGTTTTTCCAGTATTTGTTTTTCCTATCAACCCAAGTCTTATTGGCATAGATTCTTTATTGTTTCAGAATATTTATCTCTGCCTAGATTTTAAAATTATTTCTGTTCTTTAATTTTTTTTAAGGTTTGGGTTATTTCTTTGATTGACCATTCGATTTCATCAATATCTTTTGTGGTGAGTTTATCGCCCCATTTGTCTAAGACAGTATTTGAAATTTCAGAACTATTGTAAAGCAAGTTCCAATAAGGATGATGCTCAGCTGTGGCGTAAGCAAGTTCGACGGTGTCATTTAATCCATTTTTTGCTCTAGCTAAGGAAGTAATTTTTTCTCCAAAAATTTTGACAATGTCATGGTCAAGATCATTTTCAATTTTTAATGGAATGTTTTTTTTCTCATATTTTTCTGCAAGAGCTACCAAGTCATTATAAAAATCCTCAAATCCTGTCATTATTTACAAAGCCTCTGATGTTCTGCTAACATACATCTATTGAAAACAACTTTGATTCCTGCGTTTCTTGCCAGTTCTTCTGCTTCTTGATTATGGATACCTTCCTGTAACCAAATCACTTTAGGCTTTTTCTTGATTGCATCTTTAATTATTGATTGAACTTTCTCAGAGGGTCTGAAAACATCGATAATATCAATTTCATCTTCAAGATCAGAAATCGAAGAATAGCATTTTTTTCCTAAAATCTCATCTGTGGTTGGATTTACAGGAGTAATCTCAAACCCATTTTCTGATAAATATTTTGGTACATAATGTGCTGCTTTTCGACCGTGCTTAGACATTCCAATAACTGCTATTTTTTTAAAGGAAAGAAATCCTCGAATTTCTTCATCGGAAAATGAATCCTGTTCCATAAAAAAATTAAAACTATTGTAGAATATAATTTTTGAAAATAATTTTTGAAAAACTAGTATTAAAACAACGTCCAAATACAGTAATTCGTTAAATTAATCATAAATTGACTCAATCTGTTCTAGTTACAGGGGCAACTGGATTTATTGGAACCAGACTGGTAGATAAACTAGTCCAAAATCAATTCAAAGTTACTTCTTTGATTAGAAGAGGAAAAAAAGCTCATCCAGATTCTAAAAGTATCATGTCTGATTTGACGGATTCAGATTTGAGTATACCGATAGAGAACGCTGATTGTGTCATTCATCTAGCATCACATACACCGCTTGAGAAAAATAAGAGAGTATTGGAAAAAGTGAATCTAGGAGGAACAAAGAATCTTTTTAATCAAATAAAAGATAAAACAAAATCCATTATCTACGTTTCAGGCTTAGGAGTTTATGGAGAGCCAGGAGAGAAAATAGTAGATGAGAAATATCCTTATAGCCCAACCACAGATTTTGTGAAAATCAGACTGGATGCACAGAAATTTCTAGAGAAAAATTGCAAAGAGATTGGAATTAATTTATCCGTTATTCATTTTGGAGATGTCTATGGTGCTGGGGGATGGTTTTATGAATTTATGATTAAACGCCTTTTAAAAAATACATTCAGACTTCCGAAAAATGGAGAATATTTCAAGGGATTTGTACATGTAGATGATGCAGTGGGAAGCATAATGGCCATATTGGAAGATAGTTCTAAAAATGAAACCTTTATCGTAGCAGATTCTGCAGAGACAACATTTAGAGAATTTGTTAATTTTACCACAGACCAAATTGGACTAAAGCACCCAGGAAGCGTTCCTATTTTTCTTGCAAAAGCCGTTCTGGGAGGAGATTTGATAAAATTACTAACTACATCCATGAAGGTATCCAATAAAAAAATTAGCCAGATATATGATTTTCAATTTCCATCCTATAAAGAAGGAATTCCAAATGTGATCTCTGAGTTAAAATCAAAACAATTACTGAAATAAAAAACCGTATAATATTTTAATTGTAATGTGAAACTAAATTTGTGGAAACGGAATCAAAAGATCTCATAGTGTTGGGGGCAATTATGAGAGGGGAGCACAAGTTTGATAAAATTAAAAAAAATACACAGATAGATGCCAAAGAGTTAAACTCTATTCTTGAAAAACTCGAAGAGCGAGGACTGATTGCAGTTCAAGAAAAAAAAGGCCTGTTTGGTCCAAATATAGAAATTATCGTTACAGAGAAAGGCTCAAAAGAGGTGGATGAAAGAATCTACGAGCTACATCAAAAATGGAATCAGATGTCACTTCTTTACAAAACAGGAAACAAAGATAAATTAAAACAATACATGGATGAGAATAAATCAATCCTTCCAACAATGATGTTTTTTGGAATTATGGATATGATGATGTTTTCAATGATGTTTAGCATGATGGGAATGATGATGACCGATTACATACCTCAAGAAAATATTCCAGAGGGTGCAGATGGTGTGGATGCAGATTCAGATATGAGTGATGGTGGATTTGATTTTGATATTGGATTTTAATTAAAATACTCAAATCAAATTATAGTATTTGTTTTTGAAATTATTGATTATCTTCCAAGACTGCCTGATACTCTTTGACTAGCGCATCGGTGACTTTTAGTATGTATATTGACTCTGCTGCAGTCAAGTAATCACGACCGTCTCCTGCAGCGTTTTTAATTACAGTATTAATTTTATTCATTAAAATTTGATTATTTTCTGAATCCACTACCCGCCATCGCCATTAATTATCGTGTTATTGATTACTTAAGAAAAGCCCTCTGTAACACTTTTTTTTTACACTATAAAAAAGGAATTTTGATTCAAAATTTCCATTCCTCAGTTAATCCATTCCATAATGGTTTGAAGACAGATGGGTCTTGCCCAATTTCCTCGGTAATTCTATTTTTGAGCACAAAAAAGAAATTCTCCAATGCATCAACGCCCCCATCAGCAAAAAGTTCTCCTCCAATCTCACTTATCCTTTTTTTCTTTTCAACTACTTGTGATGATTCGGTATTTTGAAGACAAAAACTCATCAAATCAATTAGCTCCTCTTCTAACATGAAGTCCATACAAAAATATGTGCTCTAATAGATAAAAACGATTGTTTGCTTAATGCGTTCGTTGTTGAATACAAAAAAGACTGCAAAATCATTTGAAGAGAAGCTTGGAAAGTTATCACAAAAGACTAGGGAAAATAT
>DATKYM010000001.1:0-8926 GCA_035528495.1 Nitrosopumilaceae archaeon | reverse complement strand
CTCCAAAGAGAACAGCAGCAAAAAAAGCAGCTCCAAAGAGAACAGCAGCAAAAAAAGCAGCTCCAAAGAGAACAGCAGCAAAAAAAGCAGCTCCAAAGAGAACAGCAGCAAAAAAAGCAGCTCCAAAGAGAAAACGATAATTCGTCAACAATAATAAATCGCCAGTTAAAGGCGATTTGTTTTCCTTTTTCTAATTTAAAATAAAAAACAATATTAATTTTACAAAATAATTTTTTTAAATAAATAATTAAAAAACAGTGTGAAAAATATTTTAATTACAATGAAAATTCTAAGTTAAAATCTAAAATAAAAAAAACTGTGAAATTAATTCTATTGCGTTAAATAATTTTTGTCGTATTAGTAAAGATAACTCATTAGTTTGATTTGTTCTTCAGTTGTAATGATATCTTTTGTTGTTAAAAGTTCTAAAAGATCTTTAAACAAAGCCCTTTGTTCTCCAGACATTCCACCTGCTGAACCTTTTTCACCTGGTGGACCAGGAGGACCTCTGGGACCGGGTGGACCAACTGGTCCTTGTTCTCCCATTGGACCATGTTCACCTTGTGGACCCAAGGTCCCAGTAGGACCTCTTTCCCCTTGCGGACCTTGAATTCCTTGTGGACCTTGTGGACCTTTTTCCCCAGGAGGACCAGATAAACCCCTTTCACCTTGTGGACCTTGTGGACCTTGTGGACCTTTATCACCAATGTGCCCAGGTAACCCAGTAGATCCTTTATCACCAATGGAACCGACTGGACCTTTAATTCCTTTTTCACCTTGGAGACCAGGGACTCCTGTTAACCCTTTTTCCCCGGCTGGACCTTGTGGCCCTTGCGGACCTTTTTCTCCACCTAGACCTTCAGGACCCTTTGCTCCTTTTTCTCCAACAGGACCTGGGACTCCACGTGGACCAATGTCGCCTTGCGCGCCAGCAAGTCCCGTTATTCCTTTTGGTCCTTGCAGACCTTGTTGTCCTTTGTCTCCTTGTTGTCCTGTAGGTCCAGTAAGTCCTTTTTCACCAATAGGGCCCTGATGACCCTGTGGACCTTTTTCTCCTGTGAGACCAGTTGTGCCTTTAATTCCTTGTTGACCTGCAAGACCAGGTACACCTTTATCACCAATTGGTCCAGCTGGGCCAGTTAGTCCTTTATCTCCAATAATACCACGAGGTCCTGAAAGTCCCTTGTCTCCCTGTAGGCCAGTCTGACCAGTTGACCCTTTATCTCCAGTAGGTCCAGTTGGACCAGTTAATCCTTTATCTCCAGAAACACCTTGAGGACCTTTGTCACCTTTTTCTCCAGGTGGTCCTCTGAGTCCAATTGGGCCTTTGTCGCCCGTGGGTCCTGTAAGTCCTTTATCGCCATTTTCACCTTTTTCACCACCAAGTCCTTTGTCGCCTTTTTCTCCTTTTTCGCCGGTAAGTCCTTTTTCACCTTTGTCGCCTTTTTCACCTGAATATCCTTTGTCACCTTTGTCACCAGAAGGACCCTTGTCTCCAGTTGGGCCTGGGTATCCAGTTGGGCCCTTGTCGCCAGGGGATCCTGAAGATCCTTTATCTCCCTTTAATCCAGATGACCCGCTAGCCGATAAACCACCTAAGGTACCGAGGAATTGTTGTGAAATTGTTTTTGCCGGTGGAGGTGTAATAGTTCTACTAACGGTTGAGGATGGCTCAGGAGTATTAGAGGAGACAGGTCTTAACTGAGGATTAATCAAAAGTTCAAAAAGAGAATACCGAGTGGAAAGTAAATCATTTACGACGATCCAAACTTTTTCAAAAGTGTAAACAGAATCTGGAATTGGATTATCTCCGAAACCTAAAGTTACATTAAATGTACCATTTTTTACTAAAAGATGATAACTATCACCCCATAGGGAAAAGAAGGTTTTGTTTTTAATTTCTTCTTCAGAAGGTTTGTCTGCGAGGATAGATATTTGAACTTCATAAACGCCAGATTCTTTAAACGGTGCTTGACCCTCTACGTCTAATTTAGAATATGACATATCCGTTTGTTTAAATTCCAAGTATTTCTATATTTTCTAGTATTGCTACTACCTTACCTCAGGCACATTTAGGGATAGTATTTATCTAGATTAAATGTCAAATACAAGCTAGTGAAGAAGACATTCTTGAGAAAATCTAAAGTGGAAAAATCTGAAATTACAGAGAAGCGAGAAATTACAAGCCTAGTTGATCCGGATTACAATCGCAAAAAATTATTTAAAAAAGGGATTAATTTAATGGCAGATGAAAAGCTTGAAGATGCAGTAGATGCCTTTGAGCAAGCCTTACGAATCGATCCTGAAAATATTGAGACTTTGATGAAGTTGGGATATGCCAGATTTCATTTGGATGATCATGCAGAATCACTTAGAGTGTATGATAAAATTTTAGATATTGATGTAACCAACCCTGAAGCTTGGAATTTAAAGGGGTTAGTACATTATGAGCAGAAAAAATATGCAAAAGCCCTTGATGCAGTAGAAAAGGCAGTAGAGTCAGATCCAACATACGGGATGGCATGGTACAACAAAGCATGTTTTCAATCATTGCTAAAGCAAGTGCCAGACTCCCTAGAATCATTAAAGCGTTCCATCGAAATTGATGTTAAAAATGCAAGAAAATCAATGAGAGATAGAGACTTTCTAAACGTAAGAACAGAGGAGGGATTTAAAAGAATTGAAGAAGTCGTTGTTTTAGAATCAATTAGACAAGGCTATCACACAATTGGTGCAATCGTGTGGACCACGTACATTGATAGCAAAGATGTTGAAATCGCGTTAAAAAAACTGATGAGTAAGGGATTGATTATCCAAAACGAGAAACGAGTAGATGGAATACATAGAATACCAGTGTGGGATCTTATGCCAAATGTCGCAAAACAAATGGGAGAAAAACAAAAAAGCCTATTTGGAATTACAACAAAAAAATTACCACCCCCAGTTGAAAACTTGAAGAATCTTAGCATTGCAATTCAGATTGCAAGAGATGCAATTGAAGAAGAAGACATTGAAAAAACTTTAGATATTTTTGATGAATTTATCGAAAAATCAAGATCCGGCGAACAAATGATTGATACCTTTTTTGATGAACATAGAGAAATTAGACTTTGGAAGATTAGACTTAAAGATAGAGGGGTAGATTATCTAATAGACAATAAAGAAAAAATGTTAGACCTGTTTGACAATGTCGAGAGTACGGTTACAAAAAAACTTAGAAAAGAAGTAGCATAGTTATTCTGCAGACAAATCCCAATAATTTGCATCTTGTTGCTTTTCAATTGGTTTGGCCAAGCTTTTCCATTCTTTAAAAGAGCGAACGTAAAGTCGCGTATTTGGAAGGCCCACTGATTTTAATGCATAATATGCTAAACCTGAAAGAGTTCCAACACTACCACAGTAGGTAATAATTTCTGAATCACCAGCAATCCCCCGATTTTCTAAAAGTCTCTTCATATCTTCTTTTGGTCGCAGTATCTTATCAGGAGTTGCAAGTGTTCTATACGGAAGGCTTAGCGCTCCTGGAATATGCTGTTCAAGAAAGTTTAATCGCTCTCGGTTGTCAACCAAAATTACACCTGGTCTTTCTTTGGCAGTCTCCAAGTAATTAGAGGTAGCAACAATTTCAGGTCTTAATTTTAGAGAGTGTTCTTTAATTTGAAATTCAGGAACTATATCATCATTTTCCAAGCCCATTGATTTCCATTTACTATAAGTGGTCTCAAGTAAAGAAACATCTGAATGTCCAATGAACTCCAAGGTCCAGGCGATTCTTGATGCTAGTGCCCCAAAGGTATCATCGTATACAACTACAGGAGTCTCATCATCAATTCCCATTGAATTTACAAGTTTTAAAACACGTTCTGGATTATCGTCAGAAAGTAGCGTTGCCAAAGGTAAATTTACAGCAGTTGGTATGTGGTTTTTTTTGTAATCTTCTTCTCGTCTAACATCAATTACGCGGATACTTTGGTCTCGTATTTCAGATCTTACAGATTCAACATCACTTGTTATTTTTACAAAACCTTGACTCAAGCCGCACATTCACCTTTACCGGTTTTAGTATGGTAACTCGTATCATTTCCATAATCAGAATAAAAATCAGGATCTTCAGATTTTGTTGGTGGTATCGTTAGCGGTAAAAGTGCTTTTTTAATATCATCCAAAGATTTTATTTCTGAATTATCTATGCCACTTACCACTCGGTGAATCCAAGTTTTTAGATCATCTTCGGGTTTTTTGTTTTGTTTAAACAATTCAATTATTTTTAAAATGACAGGAATCACTCTTTTTGCTGGAACCCTGATAGAGCTAACACCAAGCATTGTATCCCCATCAGATCTTCCACCTAACTGCATCATATAGTTTGGATACATGTCTCCTTCAAATCTAGCTCCCCCTCCAAAAAATCCTATTGTGGCGATTCCGTGTTGTCCACAAGAATTTGGACATCCACTTATCTTAATCGAAGACTCACGCAAATCATCATCTTCATCTAACTTCAATGCTAAGAATTTTCTTTGAATCTCTTTTGATAGCCTATGCGAATTGGTCAAGGCCAAATTACAAGAAGTAGTGCCAGAACATCCAATTGGTGCAGCCATCGTAAGGGAACCAGATTTTGAAAGACCCACTTTTAATAATGTAGAGTACAAAGGAATCAAGTCATCCTCTTGAACATATCTTAAAGAGATATTTTGGGCAAATCCACATCTAGCAAGACCTTCTGAGGAAAAGTCTTGAATTAATTCAGATAATGCATGTAATTGATTAGATGTAATATCTCCTGCCTCCAGAGTGACGAAAACAGAATAATATCCGTTTTGTTTTTGTTTGAAAGTATTTCCCTTTAACCATCTCGCATATCCTTCAGGTGGCGATGTTCCTTCATCAGAAATTCTTATTGGACGTTTAATTTGACTAGGAGAATCATCAACACTTAGTTTTGTAACTACAGATTGTGTTGCCCTCACAATTGCTCTTTCTTTTAGCACTAGGTTTTGGAATTTTTCCCATCCCATATCGTTTACAAGATAACGCATTCTATTTCTGGCCAAATTTTTTCTATCACCTAGTCTATCAAAAATTCTTACTACTGCTATCGAAGTATACAAGAGATCCTCTTCAGGAGTAAATTCTTCTAATTGATGACCCACAAAAGATCTGTTTCCCAATCCACCACCAAGAAATATTTTAAATCCCTTTTGAGTAAAACCATCTTCTTGACGAGTCTGAGGAATTAATCCTACATCAACCATCCTTACCATCCCATGTTTTTCACAACAGGTAAAATTAAACTTGAATTTTCTTGGCAAGTTTTGAGACATTGGATTTCTTAAAAAGAATCTAGCCGTTGCAAGGGCATATGGTGTTGAATCAAATTTTTCATCAGGACATACTCCCGAAAGTGGACTGCACATTACATTTCTAACACTATTTCCACAAGCTTCTCTTGATGTCAGTCCAACTTCAGCTAGACCCCTAAAAATTTCCGAAACGTCTTCAAGAACCACCCAATGTAGTTGAATGTTTTCTCGTGTAGAAAAATGAGCACTTCCAATCGAGAATTGTTCACTGAGTTGAGATAGTTTTTCTAATTGATGAGGATAAACCTCTCCAGCTGGCAATTTTATTCTAACCATTGCATAGTCATCAGCTAACCTTGTACCATATGCACCATGTTGTAATCTGAAACGCCTAAAACTATCAGCATCATATTTTCCTTGACGATAAAGTTTTACCATATCTGCAAAATTATCAGATTCTTGAGGTCTGGCCCATTTTATTTTTCCTTTCTTAGGTGTGGGTCTAGATTGCGTAAGATTAGATAGTGTCAATACAAATCAACTTAATTGATTTCGGTTATAAATTTTTGAAATAGGAAATTATCGTATGGATATTTCTAATCGTAAACACAATTTTCACATATTGAGAAAAATTTAGACTTGGAAAAAATTAGGAGAGGTTAATTTTTTAAAATATGTGCGAAAGTATTAATGTCAATTAGAAATCTAGGTTTATTATGCAAGAGGCAACAGTCGCACAAGAGTCAAAAAAAATATTCACAGATGTAAGAGAAGTTGACATTACTCGCGCTATTGCCAATGAATTTCATGAAGTTTTGATAGACAGGGCAGAATCAGATGTGATAATTATAGGTGCTGGGCCAGCTGGACTGACAGCCAGCAGAGAGCTTTCAAACATGGGCTTCAAAGTTTTGGTAATTGAACAAAATAACTACCTTGGAGGAGGTTATTGGTTAGGAGGATATATGATGAATCCAGTTACCGTAAGAGAGCCTGCTCAAAAAATATGGGACGAGTTAGGTGTCCCATACAAGAAAGTTATGGAAGGATTGTACATCACACCTGGACCTCATGCCGTTTCCAAATTAATTGCTGCTGCATGCGATGCAGGAGTGAAATTTCTTAATCTTACTAAATTCGACGATCTTGTTTTGAAAAATGGTAGAGTTGCAGGAATTGTTGTAAACTGGATGCCAGTGTCAGCTTTGCCTCGGAATATTACCTGTGTAGATCCCATAGCACTAGAAGCAAAAATAATAATTGATGCATCAGGTCACGATTCAGTTGCAGTCAAAAGACTGTTAGACAGAGGATTGGTTGAGTGGAAGGGAATGAATCCAATGCACGTAAATGAAGGAGAAGAACACGTCGTTGAAAAAACAGGAGAAGTTTATCCAGGATTAATTGCGGCAGGAATGTCAGTTACAGAAACTCATGGATTAGCAAGAATGGGACCCACGTTTGGATCAATGTTGTTTTCAGGCAAAAAAGCAGCCCAGATTGCAGCAGAGAAGATAAAAGAGTTAGAAAGATAATCATTAAAAATAGTAAAGAGCTAGTTTTTCTTTAATACTCGTTGTACGTTATTTGAGTGTAAATTGATTGGTGATGCAAAAATTGAGGATTTAGGATATCTAAATGTACAAAGAACTAGAGATGCTTTTCTAACCAATAAATTCAATAAATCAAAATCAACTAGTTTTTACATCCCCATACGGATAATTAGTTGCGTGATTCCAAAAATCGCGATTACCAAATCGGGTAATCGAAACGCAATTATGAAGAACGGATTCTCTCCATTCTTCATGAGATTGGAAGAGCCTATTCAGTTCTTTCAATCTCGCTTTTGATAAATTTCAGAGAAAGTCTCCCCATTATAGTTCGTTATGAATTAAGAATAGACAATACGCTTAAGTTTCTAATTTTTGCAGAAACTTTGTGACCAATGAGAAAAAAATGAAAATTATTTGTAAATGGTGCAGTGTTTCAAAAACTTGTCATATTGTTAGTCAAGAAATTACAGATCATCATGGAACCTATGGAATAGATAGTGTCATGATGGCCAAAGTTAAAATCCACAAGCATTTCAAAGGAAAAAATTATTGTAAAGGCTCAGATAGAACAATTACTGTGCCCCTAGATGAGGTAGTAAAATATAATGAAAAAATTCGAGATTAGATTCTAATCTTTTTTATTAAATAAAATGTAATTTAAAACTATTTTTTGGGGGATATGATAATTAGGAATTAACTTGTAAATTAGATCCTTGTATTAATTTCAAAGCACTTCCATTTACTATAATTATATTCTCGCCAGATGGAATTATCAAGCTTCCTCCAGAATTAACTATTACCACGGAATTGTTTTGAATCATTACACTTGCAGGGGCAATTATGTCACTTGAAATTTCACAACTTTCCATAATTATCCAAATCCCTAAAACCGGCGGAGAGCATGAAGGTAGGATTAAAGTGATGTTGTACTCATTAACATCATCCCCACTACTACCTGCCACAAACATCTTTGTGTCATCAGAGCTAAACGCAACACCTGTTAGGCCAGTCTCCTGTCCTGCCACTGAAAAAGAGTCTACAAAGGAGGCAGTGGATACGTCAAATGCTGTGACAAGTGTATACTCGTTGACCTTATCTCCAGTTTCACCTAGCACAAACATCTTTGTTCCATCAGAGCTAAAGGCAATATTTATTGGGAAAATATCCTGTCCTGCCACTGAAAAAGAGTCTACAAAGGAGGCAGTGGATACGTCAAATGCTGTGACAAGTGTATACTCATTAACATCAGATCCATCAAAACCTACCACAAACATTTTTGATCCATCAGAGCTAAACGCAACACCTGTTGGGTCCGTCTCCTGTGCTACCACTGAAAAAGAGTCTACAAAAGTGGTATGAAATAAAGTAAGAGGTTCGGCAAAGGCAAGGTTTGATCCAAACTCATTGAAATCAGAACTAAAAACAAAACAAGATACGTAGTCTTTGTTAATTGATTTTTCCACTCCATCGCCAAACTGTTCATTTCTCTGGCTTTACTTAACTCTAATCGTAATTTCATAATTTCCATCAAATCATATATGATCATAAATTTGGTTTTAACACACTTTTCGTGACTAGGAGGATGTCTTTTCCTTTTTACTGATAGTCGATAAACTCGTTAACACTTCAAAATGCTCAAAAATTTTGGCTGATCTTTTAAAAATATTATGCATTTGAAAGATAATTTAATTTTGATATCTAGACATTTTTTAAATTATTTTTTGGGAAGGCTAAGAATTAAAGAATGTCAAAAAGTAACTGTCGAACCTAATTTATTTCCAAGATAGCCTTCCATCACATTATTTACTAATTTCCAAGAGAATATTCTCATCTTGCCAATGAATGTTTTCTACATCCTCAAAGTTATTCCTAAGGTTTTGCTTGAATGTTTCAAGAGATGTTTCAAATGTATTACGACTATACAAAGTAAATGTAGAGTAGTGGTTATTTTGGGCATTTTCTTCAAGACGGTCCAAATTTGAGGTTCTATTATGTCCAAAAACTTTGGTGTGTTTAATTTTCATGTCTGCCTTTTCAATATTTTCTTTTAATTCATCAAATTCATAC